>CALJUJ010000499.1 GCA_937975525.1 uncultured bacterium | reverse complement strand
CTCACGCATGATGGGGCCGCGCGATGGCCCGAGCATCCGGTTGCGACATCACTCGCGCCGGTAGTTCGGCGGCTCCTTCGTCATGAACACGTCGTGGATGTGGCTTTCCTGGTTCGAGGCGAAAGAGACCCGCACGAAGCGGCCGTGCTCCTGCAAGGCGGCGATGCTGCGGCAGCCGGCGTAGCCCATGCCGGCGCGCAACCCGCCGACGAGCTGACCGACGATGAACGACAGCGGCCCCTTGTACGGCACGCGCCCCTCGACGCCTTCTGGGACGAGCTTCATGACCGAGTCTTCGACGTCCTGCATGTAGCGATTGCGGCTGCCCTCGCGCTCGCGCATCGCATCCAGCGAGCCCATGCCCCGGTACGACTTGTACGTACGTCCCTGGAACAGCACCGTCTCGCCAGGACTCTCCTCGGTGCCGGCGAAGAGGCCGCCGATCATGACGGTGTCGGCGCCCGCCGCCAGCGCCTTGGTGATGTCGCCGGAGAACTTGATGCCGCCGTCGGCGATCACCGGAATCCCGTAGTCCTTGGCGACCTTGGCGGTATCGGCAATGGCGCTGAGCTGCGGCACGCCGACACCCGAGACCACGCGCGTCGTGCAGATCGATGCCGGGCCGATGCCCACCTTGATGGCGTCGGCGCCTGCCTTGGCGAGCGCCCGCGCCCCCTCGGCGGTCGCCACGTTGCCGGCGACGATGTCGATCGTCGGGTGGCTGCGCTTGGCTTCCGCCACGGTGTCGACGACGCCCGCCGAATGGCCGTGTGCCGTGTCGATGAAGAGCGCATCGGCGCCGGCGGCGACCAGGCGCTCGATGCGCTCGCTACGGTCCGGGCCGGTGCCGATCGCCGCGGCGACGCGCAGGCGACCGAGGTGATCCTTCGCCGCGCTCGGGTACTGCGCGGCCTTTTCGATGTCCTTGACGGTGATCAAGCCCTTGAGCCGATCCTCGGCGTCGACGATCAACAGCTTCTCGATGCGATTGGCGTGGAGGATCTCCTTCGCCTTCTCGAGATCGATGGCCGGCCGAGCTGCGGTCAGACTGGCCTACGTCATCCCCTCCGCCACCTTGCGATCGAGCCGCTTCTCGAAACGTAGATCCCGGTTGGTCAAGATGCCGACGAGGCGTCCGTCGCGGGTGACCGGGAGCCCCGAAATGCTGTAGCGCTGCATGATCTCGACCGCCTCGCTCAGCTTCTGCTCCGGGCCGACCGTCACCGGGTTCATCACCATGCCGCTTTCCCACTTCTTGACCCGCTCGACCTCCTGCGCCTGCTCCTCGGCGCCGAGGTTGCGGTGGATCACGCCGATGCCGCCCTCCTGCGCCAGGGCGATGGCCGTGCGCGACTCCGTCACCGTGTCCATCGCCGCGCTGACGAGCGGAATGTTGAGGCGGATCTGGCGCGTCAGTTGCGTCGTGACGTCGGCCTCGTGCGGCAGGAAATCGGCCTCCGCGGGCAGCAGCAGGACATCGTCGAACGTCAATCCCTCCGGCATGTCGTAGGTGAACATCTAGGCCTCCCTCCCGGGCACTTCGATGACGGCGGCGCATGCGAAAAAGCCCATCTGCGGCGCGGCAGATGGGCTCGATTCGGGATGCAGAGCGTGGTTGGCGTGAGCCATGGAGTCTCGTAACAAAGCCCTACCGCTTTGGCAAGCTCGCTCCCCCATCCACTACATCTTGTGCCCGGTCGCCGGATCCCCTAGCGTCGCCGAACATGCTCATCGGCCACGACGGACACGTTCCCGACGTCGATCCAAGTGCCTGGGTGCACGCCTCCGCGCACGTCATCGGCCGCGCCACCATCGGCGCCGATTCGAGCGTCTGGTTCGGCACGGTCGTGCGCGCGGACATCCACGACATCCACATTGGACGGCGCACGAATCTCCAGGACCTCACCGTCGTCCACGTGACCCGCGACCGCTTCCCGACGATCATCGGCGACGAGGTCACGATCGGCCACCGTGCCGTCGTTCACGGCTGCACGATCGGCGACCGCTGCCTGATCGGCATCGGTGCGATCGTGATGGACGGAGCCGAGATCGCATCGCAATCGCTGGTGGCCGCCGGCGCCCTGGTGCCGCCGGGCGCGAAGATCCCCGCGGGCGTCGTCGTCATGGGCTCGCCCGCGAAGGTCGCGCGCGACATCCGCCCGCAAGAGCTCGCCCACATCGAAGCGTCGGCGCAGCACTACGCCGACTACGCGGCGAGCTACCGGCGGCAGGGTATCTAGACACCGCGCGGTCGTCGGCGTCGGACCGAATCCATGAGCTCGCCCCGATCTTCGCACACCACGACCGCCGTCGTCGTCGCCGCTGGCGCGGGACGGCGCCTGGGAGCCCTGGGCCAACGAACCTCCAAGCCGATGGTGTCCCTACTCGAGCGCCCCTTGATCGACTGGGTCCTCGACCGCCTCGCCGCCGCCGGCATCGGCCGATGCGTCGTCGTCGCCCACCCCGACGACGTGCGGCTGCAAGCCCATCTCGCCAGGCGACCCGGCATCCAACTCGCGACCCAGCCCCAGCGCCGCGGCATGGCCGACGCCATCGCCTGCGCCCTGCCGCTGGTCGACGACGACATCCTCGCCTGCGCGTGCGACAGCCTCTTTCCGCCGAACGACATCGCCGGCGTCGTCACCGCGGGCCGAGCGCTTCCGGCCGGCGCCGCGCTCGGCGTACTCGACATGGGTGTTGCCGCGACGGCCAGCCGCAGCGCCGTCGTGCTCGACGGCGACCGGGTCGTCGACATCCGCGAGAAGCCAGCCCCCGGCACCGTCGACAGCCCTCTGGTCGGGTTGCCCCTGTACTGGCTGCCGCGTTCGATCCACCCGTTGCTCCAGCGGCCGCCCGACCCGGGGCGCGAACGCCAGGTCAGCCACGCCCTGGCCGAGTTCATCGCCGCCGGCGGGAACGTTCATGCGTGTCGCGTCGCCGAGCGCCTCGAGATCACCCACGCCGAGGACGTTGCAGCCGTCGAGGCACGACTACGAGGAGGTTGACGGTGGCGAGGCACTTCCACGGCGCGGGGCTGTGGGTCTTCGTGCTGGCGGTCGCCGTTGGGGGCGCGGCCGCCGAACCCTTCCCGGGAGATGCGGCACGGGGGGCCGAGCTGTTCGCGCTCGCCGGAGGCTGTGGGTGCCACACCTCCGAGGACGGCGCCGTCGGCGCCGGAGGCGGCGAGGTACCGACCCCGTTCGGCACGTTCTACGGAACCAACATCACCCCGGACGACGAGACGGGCATCGGCCGCTGGACGGATGCGGAGATCGACGCGGCGCTGCGCGCCGGAGTCGTTCGCGGGCGCGGCGCGGCGTCGCCGGCCATGCCCTACTACCGCTACGCGGGGATGGCCGACGCGGACGTCGCCGACCTGATCGCCTACCTGCGGAGCCTGCCGCCGGTACGCCGCGAGAACCGCCCACACGACGTGTCGATTCCCATGCCGCGCTTGGCCTACCGCGCCTGGCGCGCCGTCTTCGCCAGCACCCGCCCGGCGCCGCGCCTGGCGCCCACGGCGACGCTGCAACGCGGCCGCTATCTGGCCGACCACGTGGCGATTTGCGGCGATTGCCACACGCCGCGTCACGCCCTGGGCGCCGAGGATGCTTCCCTCTACCTGGCGGGGACGGAAGACGGCCCCGAAGGCGTGAGCGTTCCCAACATCACGACGCACGCCAGCGGCATCGCCGGCTGGGATCAGGCCGACGTCGAGGCACTCCTCACCTATGGAATGTTGCCGAACTTCGACAACGTCCAGGGCTGGATGGCGCATGTCGTCGACGGTCGCGGCGACGGGCCCGGATACAGCGACGCGCCGGCCGCCGAGCTGCGCGCGATCGCGAGCTACATCCTGACCGTCCCACCGATCGACAACGAGATCCGTTGACGCCCGCGTGGGTGGAGCCCTATGGTCGCGCGCTGAGCCGAGGA
>CALJUJ010000498.1 GCA_937975525.1 uncultured bacterium | reverse complement strand
GACGCCGAGATCGACGTCGTGCGTCGCCGCTGCGAGGACATGGCGATACCGTTCGCCGTCGCCGATCATTTCGCCCACGGGGGCGCCGGCACGACCGAGTTGGCGGAGACCGTCGTCACCCGTGCCGAGCCGCAGCGACGTCGCTTCCGGCCGCTCTACAACTGGAGTCAATCGGTGCCCGAAAAGATCCGCGAGTTGGCGCGCAAGATGTACGGCGCGTCCGACGTCGTCCTCACCAAGCAGGCCGAGAAGGATCTCGCCGAGATCGACAAGTTGGGTTACGGCGGGCTGCCGGTCTGCATCGCGAAGACGCAGAACTCTCTGTCCGACGATCCGAAGCTCCGCGGCCGCCCGCGCGATTTCGACGTGACTGTGCGCAACATCCAGGTGAACGCCGGTGCCGGCTTTCTGGTCGTGCTCACCGGCGACATCCTGCGGATGCCGGGCCTGCCCAAACAGCCGCGGGCCGAGGTGATCGACGTCGAAGGCGGCGAGGTGAAGAACCTGCGCTGATGCGCAGGTTGCGGGTTCGGGGTTCTGGGGACGGGGTTCGGGGTTCGGGGCGGACTCGCACGTTGGACCCAGCCGCTCACTCCGCCTGACCCATGACCCAGGCGGCCGTGTCTTCCGGGAGATCGGGGACGCGCGCCATGAACTCCTCGACGTTCTCGCCGACGACCTTGCCCGACAGATTGGCGTGCAGGAACTCGTGGAAGTGCGTCGCCACGCGTTCGCTCAGCAGGCCGCAGCGCTTGAGGGTGGGGATGACGAAGCCCTGGACCGGACCCAGTCGTCGCGGGCGATCCTGCATCAGCTCGTCGCGTTCGCGGAAAGCACATTGCAGGAGCTCACTCGGATCGATCCCCGCCTCCTGCCAGATCGCCATCACGTCGGCGATGAGCGACTGCCCGCGCCGCTGATCGATCAGCGTCTGCGCCGCCTCGAGGGCGAAGTCTTCGAGCTCGATCTTCTCGGCGTCGCCGAGCATCGGCATGCAACGCGAGATGTACTGGACGCCGTAGCCGTGGTGGCGCGCTTCGTCGCGTGCGACGTAGGTGAGCAGGTCCTTGAGCAGCGGCTCCTCGGTGAGGTTGCGCATCTCGCGGAAGCTGTACAGGGCGAGTCCTTCGACGACGATCTGCATGCCGACGAGCTTCTTCATCCAGTCGTCCGTCTGTAGCGTCGCGTCGAGGATGTTCTTCAGGGGTCCGGCGATCGGCCGAACCGAATCGAGCTTCTTGACGTACTTCGCGAAGACCTCGACGTGGCGCGCCTCGTCCATCGTCTGGGTTGCGGCATAGAACTTGGCGTCGGTATGCGGCACGGCATTGACCAGCTGCGAGGCGACCATCAGCGCACCCTGCTCGCCGTGCAGGAAGTTGCTCAGGCGGAAGCCGGCCATGCGGCGCACGAGGTCCCAGCGAACCTCCTCGTCGAGTGCCTTCCAATAGGAAGTCTGATCGATCGGGAAGGCGAAGCCGAGGGGCGTCGTCGAGAACTTCTCGTCGTCGATGTCGCGGTCCCAGTCGATGTCGCGCTCGGCGATCCACTGCAGCTCGGTCGCCTTGTGGTAGATCGTGCGCAGCTCTTCCACGTCGGGATCGTAGCTCCACTGGTAGACGACCTTCATCGCCGTATCGAGGCCGGGCTCCTGGGTCGGGGTGTCGAGAGTGAATTCGCTCATGGCAGGGCTCCTCGGGTGTTTCAGTGTGGGGCGGCGGTGGCCGCGACCGGCGGTTCCGTGGCCGCGAGTCCGGTCTCGCCGAGATTGGTGACGAGCAATTGAACAGCGCGAACCGCCGCCTCGGGATCGCCCTGGGCGAGCGCGTCGAGGGCGCGGTCGAGCACCGGGACGATGTGGCCGGGGTCGCGGCGGAGCCGCCGTCGCGCTTCGCGGAAGGGCGCGGAGGCGAACAAGTCGCGGGTGCGCCGGGCGAGCATGCGCCAGACGCGGTTGCCGGTCATGTCGGACAGGAGCACGAGCACCTCGCGCGAGGCGGCGAAGCGCTCCTCGCGTTCGCGCGACTCCTCGGCAATGGCGGTACGCAGCTCGGCCAGGCGGCGAATCTGTTCGGGGGTGTGCCGGGTGACGGCGAGTCGCGCCATCTCGAGCAGCATCGGCGTGGTCACTTCGAGCAGGTCGGCGATGAGCTCGGCGTCGAGCCGGTTGCCGTGGAAGACCATCGGCCCGAGCAGGTCGAGGGCGCCGTCCACCGGGTCGAGCACGGTGGCGCCCGACCCCTGGCGTACTTCGACCAGGCGCAGGCCTTCGAGGGTCTTGAGGGCTTCGCGGATCGAGGTGCGGTTGACGCCGAATTCGGCGGCCAGCTCGCGTTCGGCGGGCAGCTTCTGCCCGGGGGTGAAGCGGCCGTCGAGAATGGCATCGCGCAGCTGCACGGCGATGTCGTCGTGGACGCGGTGGCGTTGGACCTTGGCGAAGAGTCGACCCGTCATCTAGGCACCGGGTTACCAGGTGGTCCAACCAATTGTCAACTGCAATCCATGGCCGGATCTGCGCGAACTCGACGGCCCAGCGCCCGACAGCCATCGCGAAACGTCCCTCGCAGATGCCATGCGCTCGCCTTTGCCCGCCTCTTGGACTGGCGGCTTTCAGCCAACCGATGGCGCCGTCGGCGGCCCATAGCAGCCGCCAGCGCTCGCTCCGACCCTCCGAGCTCTCTCCTGTGTCGAAGTTTTTCCTGCACGTATTTAGGTACTTACAGGAACCACCTCACCTGGCCCAAAGCTGGCCCCAGCCTTGCTGAAGTCCTGCGCGAAGCAATCGACCTGCGTGGCGATCGACAGTCGCACGCGCAGATCCGCGGAACGAACCGGACGCAAGGAGGGCTCGGGGGATGGCAGTACAGGAAACTCGGCAGATCTGGATGACGAACGGCGGCACCGCCGCACCGATCTTGGATGGAGCCCACCCTAGCCCCATCCTCCCGCGCCGAAACACCGGCCCGGTGGCTCGAGATGGGCTAACCCAGCTCACCGAAGCGAGGATCGCGACGAGGCCGCAGCGCCGACGGACGATCGTCAGCTTCGTCGCTCTTTGCGTCGTCCTCTGCGTCGCGCCCGCCTGGGCAACCGGTACTCCTTGTAGTTCAACCGGTCAGCCGATTGCGGTGGGAAACGACTTCTTCACCTTCACCGCTGTCCGGTACGACTCTCCCGCAGCGGGACAGTCGACCTGGTACTACGAAATCGAGTCCGGTTCTTCGCCGGCCATCAGCCACGTCACGTTCGAGCTCGGCCTCGCCTGCCTCGACGTGATCGAGGCAGGCGAATGGGGTCCGTCGCAGAACGATCTGGACGCTGGCGCCGGATCGCCGACGGTGGGCACCGATCCCACGACCGGCATCGAAGGACTCAAATTCGACGAGGGGTTCAGCTCCGGAGAGACGCGCAAGTACTACTTCGTCGTCGACGGAAACTATGCCGCCGACTCGATTCGCGTCGCGAGCAAGGCCGCGCCCGCTTCCGCTGCGGAAAACCCGTGCGGTCCGTCGCTCTCGTGCTCACTGCCGAGCCCGACCAATACACCGACGCCGACCAGGACGAACACCCCGATCCCCACGCAGACACGCACGCCGACGCGCACGTCGACGTTCACGCCAACGCGGACGCCGACCGCCACGCCGACCTCCGCCGTATGTGACGCGATACAGGTCATCGACTTCGAATCCGTCGCCGAGGGCGCCCATTTGACGACGCAGATCCCCGGCGTCACCGCAAGCGCCGCCAACGACACGGCCGGTCATCCGGACAAGGCGATCATCTTCAATTCGACCGTCCCCACGGACGACGACGACGATCTCGGATCTCCGAACGAAACTTGCCCCGGCGGCGGCGCCGGCATCGGCGCCGGCGGCGAGGTCGGCGAGGTGGGTGAGAACTGCCAGTCGCTCGGGAAGGTCTTGATCATCGCCGAG
>CALJUJ010000497.1 GCA_937975525.1 uncultured bacterium | reverse complement strand
TCATCCCCACACACAACTTCAAGTACGGCCACTTCAAGGACGCGATGAAGATCTCCGGCCAGTACATGGAGGATCACGAGCTCAAGGGCGTGAAGTCGAGCTGCATCCACTGTCCGGTGACCTGCGGTCGCGACGTCGAGCTGCCCGGGATCGGTCGGGTCAAGGGCCCCGAATACGAGACTCTCGCCTTGATGGGCAGCAACCTCGACGTCAGCGACATCAAGAAGGTCAGCGAGTGGAACTACCACGCCGACGATCTCGGCATGGACAGCATCAGTCTCGGTGCGGTGCTCGGTTTCGCCATGGAGCTGCGCGAGCGCGGCATGTTGAGCATCGACCTCGCCTTCGGCGACACGACCGGGATCACCGAGTTGATCAAGGACATCGGCCACCGGCGCGGCATCGGCAACGACCTGGCGGAAGGGGTCAAGCGCATGAGCGAAGCCTTCGGCGGCGGCGCCTTCGCACCGCACGTGAAAGGCCTGGAACTTTCCGCGTACGACCCGCGCGGGTCGTACGCGCAGGGGGTCGAGTACGCCACGACCAACCGCGGCGGCTGCCATGTGCAGGGTGCCAGCATGTACATGGAGTCGGTGGGCCCCCTGACCATCAACCCGCAGAATCTCAAGCTCAAGGCCGACATCCCCGTCATCCAGCAGAACCTGGCGTGTGCGATCAACTCGATGGTTCTCTGCATCTTCACCACCTACGGGATGATCCCGAAGCAGATCCACGAGATGGACCCCAACTCGTTCACCTACAAGGTCCTGACCAAGGCGTTCGAGAACAGCGGCCCGATGTTCCGCATCCTGATGGGCATCAAGGGCAAGCCGATGATGTGGTTCGAGAAATGGCTCACCTACATCACCGGCACGACTTTCTCGGGCGGGCACCTGCAGGAGATCGGCGCGCGCATCTTCAACCTCGAGCGGATGTACAACCTGCGTGAGGGGCTGAGCGCCGGGGACGACACGCTGCCCGATCGCATCCTGCACGAGCCGACGTTCAAGGGAATGACGAGCGGCCATCCGCTCGATCAGTTGCTGCCGCGTTACTACAAGAACCGAGGATGGGGCGCGGACGGCGTCCCACTGCCGCGAACCCTGGACAAGCTCCAGGTCCGCGTTTGAAACACGAAGGAGCCTGGCGCCGATGATCACCGTCGAGCTCACCTACGACATGGGCAAGGCCCTGGGAGTCGATACGTTCGAGATCGACGACGTCGCCCGTGTGGCCGACGTCGTCGCCGCGACGCGCGCCCGATTCGGCGACAAGGCCGAGGACTTCGAGAAGCTGACACGCGTCGCTGCGGTCGCCGTCAACGGCGTTCTCGTCAACTACCGCAAGGGCATGAAGACCGCCCTCTCCCCCGGCGATACGGTCGCCTTCGTCAAAGCCGCCGCCGGCGGCTGAGCACGCACCGACGCCACGCCCGCGACCAGGCCGCACGCATCCGGAGCTCACGTGATGGATTTCTCTCATTCCGAGCGCGCCAGGGACTACATCGAGCAGGCCGAACGTTTCGTGCGCGAGCGTGTCGTGCCCAACGAGACGACCTACGTCGAACAGCTCGCGCACACCGACGACTGGCGCCGGTGGCGCATCCCTCCCATTCTCGACGAGCTCAAACGCGAAGCGCGATCCGTCGGCCTGTGGAACCTCTTCCTGCCCGATTCCGAGCTCGGTGCCGGGCTCGACAACCGCGACTATGCCCCGGTCGCCGAGATCACCGGTCGCAGCTTTCTCGCTCCCGAGGTCTTCAACTGCAGTGCGCCCGACACGGGCAACATGGAGGTCCTGGTCCGCTACGGCTCCGAAGAGCAGAAGGAGCGCTGGCTGCAGCCGCTCCTCGCGGGCGAGATTCGCTCCGGGTTTTCGATGACGGAGCCGGCCGTTGCATCGAGCGACGCCACCAACATGAAGGCCACCGCTGCCGTCGACGGTGATCAGATCGTGCTCAACGGGCAAAAGTGGTGGACCAGCGGCGCCGGGGACCCGCGCTGCAAGTTCCTGATCTTCATGGGGGTTACCGATCCCGAAGCCGACCGCCACCAGCGCCACTCGATGGTTCTCGTGCCGATCGACACCCCCGGTGTCGAGATCCTGCGCATGGTGCCCGTCTTCGGCCATCTCGACGAGCCTCACGGCCACGCCGAGATTGTCTTCGACGACGTGCGGTTGCCACTCGACCACTTCATCCTCGGCCCGGGCAGGGGCTTCGAGATCGCCCAGGGCCGACTCGGCCCGGGGCGAATCCACCACTGCATGCGCGTCATCGGCGCGGCCGAGCGTGCCCTCGAACGCCTATGCGAACGTGCTCTCGGGCGCGTCGCCTTCGGCAAACCGCTCGCGAACCTGGGCGGCAATCGCGACATCATTGCGAACTGCCGCATGGCCATCGATCAGGCGCGCCTACTCTGCCTGCACGCTGCCTGGGCGCTCGATCTCCAAGGCACCTTCGGTGCGCTCACCGACATCTCGGCGATCAAGGTCGTCGCTCCCCAAGTTCTCCAGACCGTGGTGGACGCAGCGATCCAGATTCACGGCGGCGAAGGCATGTCGGACCCCGAGCTCACGCGCCTCGCCGCGATGGCGCGGGCGCTGCGCCTCGCCGACGGCCCCGACGAGGTGCATCGCGCAATGGTCGCCCGCCTGGAGCTGGGCAAGTACAAATCGAAAACGGCACACTAGGCGGTCGTCTCGCGACGCAGGACGATGGCGCCGGGGTCACCGGCGTAGCAGCCCACCCGAATTTCGATCGTGGCGTTCTCGTCGACCCAGGCGCCGGCCTCGCGTACGCGCAACGCGCCGAGCGCCAGCGGCACACGCACCGTCGCCGAGTCGCCAGGCTCGACCTCGGCGCGGGAGAAGCCGACCAGCCGCTGCAGGGGTCGCTCGTAGCGCGACCCGGGCACAGAGCCGTACGCCTGCAGGACGACCGAACCACGTCGCGCGCTCGGGTTGTCGACCGTGGCGATCACGGCGTCGCCCTCGAGCCGGGCGTCACGCAGCACGGAGGGTGCATACGAGAGGCCGAAGCCGAACGGGTACGCGGCCGTGACGCCGTCGCGGTCGAGCTTCCACTGCCCATGCCAGAGGTCGTACGTCGCCGCCGCAGCGTCCCGGTCGAACGCACAGAGATCTGCGGCATCGCGGGGCACCGCGAACGGCAAGCGTCCCCCCGGATCGCGACGGCCCAGCAAGACGTCGGCGAGGGCGTGCCCGCCTTCCATCCCCGGATACCAGAGCATCAGGATCGCCGCGGCGCGTTCGTACCAGCGTTGGACGGCGATGGCGCTGCCGCCCATCAGCACGACGATGGTGCGCGGCTGCACCGACGCGACGGACTCGATCAGAACTTCCTGGTCCTCGGACAGCTCGAGCCGGGTGCGATCTCCACCGGGTGAGAATCCCGTGCCGGTGCCTGCATCGGCGAGGGCGGCGGTGAGCTCTTCACCGAGTTCGGGATTCTCGAGCGGGGGAAACAGATGGCCCAGGTCGGCAAAGGCCGCCGGGTCGATGTACTCGCCCTCCTCGACGCGCGTCGTTCCGACGACGACGACGGCGACGTCGGCATCGCACGCGCACGCTTGCGCCGCGGCGAGATCGCTGCCGTCGACGAATTGCACCTCGGCGTCGGGTAGCGCCTGGCGCAGCCCCTCGAGCGGGGTCGTCACGCTCGGTGGATGTACGTCGCTCGAGCCGCCGTCGCCGAGATTCGGAACCGCTGCGAGGCGACCGATGACCGCAAGCGAGCGCACGGTGCCGCGGTCGAGCGGCAGGATCGACCTTTCGTTGCGTAAGAGCACGATGCTCTGCGCGCAGGCCTCGCGCGCGAGCGCCCGGTGCTCGGCGCAGGCGATGACCTCGATCGGCGGAGGCGGTTCGGCGAGAACGTTCGCGAAGCGCAGAAGCGTCGTCAAGATGCGCAGGACGCAGGCGTCGACCACTTCGAACGGCAGCTCCCCGGAAGCGAGCGCGCCCGGCAGATGCTGGGCACGCTGCTGCCGAAACGGCATCTCGATGTCGAGCCCCGCCTCCACGGAGCGCACGGCATCGCGAAAGCCGAATTGGAAGTCGGAGATGACGACGCCCGCAAACCCCCACTCTTCGCGCAAGATGTCGGCGAGCAAGCCGCGGTGTTGGCCGCACCATTCGCCGTTCAGCGAGTTGTAGGCGGTCATCACGGCGGCTACGCCCGCGTCGACCACCTCCCGAAAATGCGGCAGGTAGACCTCGTGCAGCGCACGCTCGTCCGCCGTCACGTCGACGCGGAAGCGCGCGTTCTCCATCGAGTTGCAGGCGAAGTGCTTGACGCACGCGAGCGCGTGTCGCTGTACGCCGCGCGCGAGCGCAGCACCCATCCGGCCCACGAGGCAGGGATCCTCGCCGTAGGTCTCCTGCGCCCGGCCCCACGCGGGATGACGCAGGAGATTCACGCAGACACCGCCGAAGAACGTCGCGCCGCTGGCGCGCAGCTCGCGGCCGATCGCCGCGCCGATGCGTTCCTCGAGCTCCGGATCGAACGTGGCGCCCCGGGCCATGCTCACGGGAAAGGCCGTGGCGTGGCCGACGACGACGCCGCGCGGCCCGTCGCTGAAGCGAATCCCGGGAACGCCCAGCCGCGACACCTCGGCCGCCGGCCACGGATGCCGATAGTACCCGCCGCGGATCGTGTCGATCAGACCCTCCCAGAACGGTGTATCGCCATCCAGGCACCCGAGCTTCTCCTCGATCGTCATCGAGGCCAGAAGTCCGCGCGCCTCGACCTCGGGATCGCCGCCGACGACGATCCGTGCCGCAGCCTCGGCGAAGGCTCCGGTTTCTCCTTCAGGCATCGCACCCCCCTTCCAGCACTCGAATCACGCCGCGGAGAATCTCGTCGACCTCGATGCCGCCGCTGGCGTCGAGATCGCCCCGCGAGCACGCGTCCACCGGCTGCACACCGAGTGCCGCCGAAATCAGGCTCACCAACTCCGCGACGTCCGTCTCGCCGTCCCCGGAGCAGTCGCCCGGACAAACCGCCAGACTCGGATACAAGGCGTCGCGGCCACCGCGGTCGTCGGGTTGGAGGACGGTGAAGAACAGGTGTGGTCCGATCTGGCTTCGGTCGTTCGACATGATGGCGCGCGCATCGCGTGCTTCGGTGTACATCAGCGACGACGCAGGGCACAGCGGATCGACGAGCATGGGGTTGTACGGATCCGTGTCCGTATCGAAGTGCGCATTGAAGGTGTTGAACGTGTTCGGATGTCCGAAGCCGAGACCGTGACCGATCTCGTGCATGAGCAAACGCTGCAGTGCGGCTGCCTGCTGCGGTAGGGGCAGGAGGCGGGCGAGCGGCAGGAGGAGATCGATGTTGACGAAGACGTCGA
>CALJUJ010000496.1 GCA_937975525.1 uncultured bacterium | reverse complement strand
GGATGCTCGTCGAGTGACCAACGGCGGATATCGAGATTCGATTGCGCACGACAAAACTCCTCTTCGCGCCATGCGGCGCGTCAGTGGTTACAGATAGGACTCGGGGTGACGCTTGAAGCGCTCCCGGCAGTCCTCCGAACAGAATCGGATGATTCGCGTCTCATGTTCCAGCAGGAACGCATCGTCGCTGCCCACACGCATGCCACAAACTGGGTCGGAATCTTGCAGCTGTAGCCTGCGCACTTCGGTGTCGCCTTCCTGCGGCGCAAGGCCGTGGACCATGCGACCACCGCAACCCAAGCGCATGAAGACGTAGAACACAAAGGCTAGAACCAGTAAAGTAGCGACAAACTCCATTCTCGTTTCTCCCAACTACCAATTGCAGATCGGCTCCTCGCGGCTTCATGAGAGGAGCGAAGATTCGACTCTTCTGAGTGGCCGTGGAAACCAGCGCGGAGTTTGTTCCGCGTACCTGCTCCATTCCTCACCGAAACCTCGCGCGGCCTCCCGCTCCTCGCGATGCGCAAGACGGACGTACACAGCCACGAGCACCGGGAACATCAGCAGCGTGACGAGCGTCGGCCACTGGAGTAGAAATCCGAGCATGATCACGACAAAGGCCACATATTGAGGATGGCGGACCCTCGCGTACGGCCCAGACGTAGCTAGGCGACCTTCCGTCTGCGCCCGATAGAGCACCCTCCAGGAAGCCGAAAGAAGGAAGAACCCGGACACGATCACCACGGTGCTCAAGACATGAATCGGATTCCAGTGAGGATCTCCATCGAATCCTAGGAGCCGGAACCAGAGGTGGCCTGCGTCGTGGCTGAGGAAGTCCACACCCGGATACCTGGCCTGCAGCCATCCCGACAGCAGGTAGATCGTCAGCGGGAAGCCGTACATCTCCGTAAACAGCGCGACCACGAAGGCGGAGAATGAGCCGAGAGTTCGCCAGTCCCTCCGAGAGCGAGGCTTGAAGAAGCTGAAGGCAAAGAAGATGAAGATCGCCGAGTTCAAGACCACCAATGGCCAGAGTCCGTACGCCGGCACAGCTTGAGCGTGACTCATGACGGACGATCCCCAGGATCGTCGCCCTCCGGTCTCTCTCTGTGGTGAGCATGCCCACCGTGCATACCGAAGTGCAGGAGCGGGCACGCCAGGAGGAGCAGCCACGGCCAATTGCCAAGCAAGTGGACTCGATGTTCGCCCCACAAGAAGAAGCCGGCAACGGTTGCGAAGGTCAAAGCACCCAACCAGAGGTAGACCGCATTCCTCGGCCTCGTGGGGCCGGAATCATGATGTTTCAAGGACGTTCCTCCTCGTCTTGGTCGTCAATTTCGTCCTTCCCGCCGAGCGCTGCAGAGCCAGAATCCCCCCGAACGTCCTGCCAGCGCAGCCGGATCTCAGCGGCGGAACAGTAGAGAACGGGCACCATCAACACGGTCACGAGCGCCAGGACCATGCCGCCAAACGACGGGATCGCCATCGGCACCATGATGTCGGCACCTCGGCCTGACGACGTGAGCACGGGAAGCAGGGCCAACATCGTTGCCGCCGACGACATCAAGGTCGCGCGCAAGCGGCCCTGGGCCCCATCCAAGGTTGCCTGTCGGATCTCCTCGACAGTTCCCGGTCTACGAGTGCGGAAGACCTGCTCGAGGTTGCTCGCCACCACCACTCCGTTGTCCGAAGCAATTCCGAAGAGCGCAAGGAACCCGACCCAGATCGCGACGCTCAGGTTGATCGACTGCATCTGGAAGAGCTCTCGCATGCCGACACCGAACGCCGAGAAGTCGAGAAACCACGGCTGCGCGTAGAGCCAAAGCATGAGAAAGCCTCCGGACCACGCGACCGCGATCGTCGAGAAGACAATCAAGGTTGTCGACACCGATTTGAACTGGAAGTACAGAACGAAGAAGATCGCAACCAGCGCGATCGGCAACACGATGGCAAGGCGCTTCGCGGACCGAATCTGGTTCTCGTAGCTGCCGGCGAAGGCGTAGCTCACACCTGCAGGGAGAACGAACTCTCCAGATTCGATCTTCTGCGACAGGTAGCTCTGACACTGCTCGACAACATCCACCTCCGCGTAGCCAGGCTTCATGTCGAACACGACGTAGCCCACGAGGAATGTGTCCTCGCTCTTGATGTTTTGCGGCCCTCGCACGAACTCGATGTTGGCCAGCTGGCGCAGCGGGACCTGAGCGCCGTCGGCTGCTGGTACGAGGATCTGCTCCAACGACTCGACCTGGTCTCTGAGCTCGCGCAGATAGCGCACCCGTACCGGGAAGCGCTCGCGTCCTTCCACGGTCGTTGTCACCCCCATGCCGCCGATCGCGACCTCGATGACATGCTGCACCGACCGCACGTCAACGCCGTGGCGAGCAATGGCTCTTCGGTCGATATCGATTTCGAGATAGGGCTTGCCGATGATTCGGTCAGCGACCACGGCGCCAGCTTCGACGGAGGGCACCTCCTTCAGGTAGCGCTCGATCTCGAGCCCCACCTTCTCGATCGCTTCCAGGCTGGGGCCCTTGACCTTGACACCCATCGGCGCGCGCATTCCGCTCTGCAACATGACAATGCGTGCGTTGATTGGCTGCAGCTTCGGTGCAGTCGTGACGCCCGGCATCTCGGACACGTGGACGATCTCGTCCCAGATGTCGTCCGGTCGACGAATGTGATCGCGCCACTGACGGAACGGCCGCCCTCGACGATCGGGTATCAGCTCACCGTTCTCGTCTCGAAGAAACTCTTGCTGTTCAGTATCGAACGCAAACCGAAGACGGCGTCCGTCTTTGTCCGTCCTGTACTCGGGTAGATAGTTGATGATTGTCTCGAGCATGGCGATCGGCGCCGGATCGAGAGCACTGTCGACTCTGCCCAGCTTCCCAGCGACCGTTTCGACCTCGGGAAGTGCGGCGACCGCGCGATTCTGTTTCTGCAGGACATCGAGGGCTTCGCCGATCGAAGCATGTGGCATCAGCGCCGGCATGTAGAGGAAGGACCCCTCATCGAGCGGCGGCATGAACTCTTCGCCCAGACCCGGAAAAGTGCGTGACACGGCTCCAACCAGTCGGGATTCGCTCACCATGTCGGGCAGCCAGCCTAGGAAGGCGTCGGACCCGCGCCAGACCAACATGCCCACAAGAAAGACACCGAGAGAGCAGGCGAGAAACGGCGCTTTGCGGCGGAGACACCAACGCAGCAACGAAGGGAAGGAGCGCTTGTACCACTCGATCAGCAGAAGCATCGAGCCGATGATGAGCACGACGAAGAGAAAGTTGCGTGCGAACCCACGGTCTACTCCCAGAGGGAGCCAGTGCCGGGTCAAGAAGAGACTCACGACGAGTGCCGTCAGAACATTCAGCCCGCTGGTGAAGTGCGATCGTGCACCGTCGGGAATCCTCTCGTAGAGGAAGCCAACGGCGGCTGCCGCGATGAGGATTGCTCCGATCCACCACTCGAGAAGGAGGGCAGCCACCAGACCGGCAAGACCGAGAGCTCCTAGCAGGAACTGCCGCGTGGCACGTAGCCGTATGCGCGCGGTGAAAAGAACATGTGCAGCCGGTGGCAACATCGCCAGAGCGACCACCAGCGACGCAATCATCGCGAACGTCTTGGTGAAGGCGAGAGGCTTGAACAGCTTGCCCTCCGCCGCCTGCATCGTGAACACCGGCAGAAAACTGATCACGGTGGTCAGTAGCGCGGTCAACACTGCACTTCCCACTTCTGTCGAGGCCTGGTACACGACGGCACTGGTGTCTGCCTCTGGCCCTGCCTTCTCTAGGTGCCGGAGAATGTTTTCGCAGAGGAAGCTGCCCATCGTCACCATCGAGCCGATGGCGA
>CALJUJ010000495.1 GCA_937975525.1 uncultured bacterium | reverse complement strand
CCGATCGCCGGCATGGCGGAAGGCCACGCCGACTTCCCCGTGGGCGTGCCCCTCGGAGGATACACCGGTCGCTGTCGCTGTTTCGGTGGCGGCGGTCGCTACGATGCACGTCGTACGGCCTACCACACGGCGTTCACCGTTTCGGTCGGCGTTCAGACACAGCCCAAGATCGTCGCGCTCTGGCTCGACAACGGCGAGCAGGATCTGGTCCTCCTCAAGACCGACGCGATCTACACCTTCGAAGGAATCGTCAACGAGCTCGAAGATCGGCTCGAGGCCGCGACGGGCCGCGACCTCCAGGGCAAGGTCGTGCTGGCTTCGAACCACAGCCACAGTGCGCCGGCGAACTGGGACCAGGGCCTCACGTGGTACCTCGGTGGCGACAAGTTCAATCGCGAGATCTTCGAGCGTGCCGTCGCGAGCATGGAGCGGGTCGCTCTCGACGCCTACGCGGCCCGGCGTCCGGCGGCGATCGGCATCGGCCAGCGCAAGGACTGGGACCCGGACGACCGCGTCTACAGCGACCGCCGTCGCGAGAACGACGCGACACCGTTCTTCGACGACATCCCGGTCGGCCCGTACAAGGATCCCTACTTGACCGTCTTGCGCGTCGATACGGCCGAAGGCGATCCGATGGGAATGATGTTCGCGTTCGGCATCCACGGGACGGTGGCCGGCGAGGACAACCAGCTCTGGAGTGTCGAAGGCTCGGGGCACATCGAGGCAGCGGTCGCCGAACGATTCGATCGACCGCTGCCGATCGGGTTCCTCCAGCACGGCGGTGGCGACGCTTCACCGCGTGGCGTCGACCGGTTGTTCGCGCGCATGGAGTCTCTGGGCGATCTCGCCGCCGACGCGATTCTCGATCTCTGGGAGAGCACGCCGACCAGCACCGAGCCGATCTCGCTCGAGACCGTCACGCGTTCGATCGATACCCGGCGCGACGTTCTGCGGGTGCAGCGCGACTACGGCGTTCTCGAGTACGCGCCCTACGACTCGACCCCGGGCTTCGTGCCCGACGAGGTGCTCTTCACTCCGTCCGGCGAAGTGGCGAGCCCGATCGACGAGTTCAACAGCGAATCGGGGGCCGCCTTCTGCGGCGGCGACAGCGCACCGTTGCCAGTCGCCGGCGTCGGCAGCACCAGCCTCCCGTATCGCTCCTGTGCGCAGGTCGGGATTCTCGCCGACTTCATCGGCGCCATTTTCGGCGTCCAGGACGTGGAGAAGCCGCTTCCCGAGAGTTTGCGAGCGAAGACCACGGCAGCGCGTGTCGGCCCCCTGCCGATCCTCACGGCCACGGGCGAGACCACGGTCGACGACGTGATGATGGCGTTCTTTCCGGGTGAGGCGACCGCGACCTATACGGAGCAGTTTCGACGTCGCGCGGCCGCCGAGCTCGGCATGACCCACACGTTGCCGTTCGCCTACAGCCAGGACCACGAGGGGTACCTTCTCGTCCCCGAGGATTGGTTGCAGGGCGGCTACGAGCCGAACATCAACGTCTGGGGGCCGCTCCAGGGCGAGCACATCATGGAAGGGGTCCTGCAGGCGGCTGCCGACGTGCTGCTCACCGAGGCCGACGAACCCGACGATCCCGATGGGGTCTACGGCGACACCGAGTATCCGGAAGTCCCGTTGCCCGAGAACGCTCCCGATCTGACGCCCAACGCCGGTACTCCCCTCGACGCGCTGCCGGCCTACCTGCACATTCCCTTGCCCGGGTTGGTCGCCGAGCTCGCTCCGCCGCAGCAGGTGCGTCGAATCCAGGACATCGTCCAGTTCGCATGGGAAGGCGGTGATCCCGGTGTCGATCTGCCGTACGTCTCGCTCGAGCGGCGCGATCCGGGCGGTGCGTGGGCTCTGGTGCGTACCGCGGCGGGACGGCCCGTCGCGTCGCCTCTCCACGACTTCGTCATGGCGACGACGCCGGAACCCCTGTATCCCTTCGACGCGCCGCAGACCCATCGCTGGTGGGTCGGCTGGCAGGCGGTCGGCCACGTGGTGGATCGGGCCGGACTTGCGGTCGGCGAGTATCGCTTCCGGGTGGAAGGTCGCTCCTACTCGGGTGGAGCGGCAACCTGGCCCTGGCCTGCGGAGGCGTACGAAATCATCTCGCCGAGCTTTCGCGTCGTCCCCGCGGAGATCGAGGTCACCCGTAGCGGCGATGTCCTGAGCGGCACGATCCACGCGCCCGCCGCCGGCTTTCGCCTCGTCGACCTCGAGGGCAGCTCGCAGGGAGCGAACCCGGTGCGTGGCGCGGAGCTCACCGCGATCGCTGCCGACGGCGCTCGATCGCCGATCCGCGTGCTCGAGGAGCGGGTTGCGTCGGGAAGGACCGAATGGACCGTCGCTGCCACGGATCTCGCACCGGGCAGCACGATCGAGGTCGTCGACGAGCACGGCAACACCGGCTCGTTGCTTCTCGACTGAAGGACGACGCGCCGGGACGGCGTTGGTCATCGGCGTTTCCCGCCGGTATGCTGCGGGTCGTTCGCCGCTGCACCCATGACCAGCCCAGTCGACCAAACCCCTCGCGCCGATGCTCCGGAGATCGCCGCCGTCCGCGAGCAGGTGCAACGCTGGATGCGAGGCTTCGATCGCGA
This sequence comes from uncultured bacterium, assembly GCA_937975525.1. GTDB lineage: Bacteria > Desulfobacterota > Binatia > HRBIN30 > HRBIN30 > CALJUJ01. The sequence goes on along the minus strand of CALJUJ010000495.1, from coordinate 782 downwards.
CTACTGGCGGCGGATCGACGCCGAGCGTGCGTTTCCCGCCGACTTCTTCGCGTCGGCTGCGGAGCAGGGATACTTCGGCACGCTGATCCCGACTCAGCATGCGGGAACCGCTGCGGGCCCGGCCGTCGCCAGCGTGATCATCGAGGAGATCAATCGCGCTGGCGGCGACGCGACGACGGTCAATGCCCAGATGGCCATCTGCGGTACCATCCTCCGCGACGGCAGCGACGAGCAGCGCCGCAGCTACCTGCCCGGCATCGCGTCGGGTGCCATTCGCTGCCTCGCGGTTGCGGCGACCGAATCTGACAGCGGCGCCGACATGCGCGCGCTCAAGAGTCGAGCGCGACGCGAAGGCGACCATTGGATCCTCGACGCGCAGAAGGTGTTCATCTCGCTGGCCGAGCACACCCGCTTGTTGCTCCTATTGGTCGACACCGACGAAGGGCCGACGGTCTTTCTGCTCGACCGCGACGAGGTCGGTGAAGCCGTCGAGCTGCACCCGGTCGAGATGGTCGTCAACCGGCTCACGACATCGCTGTTCATCGACGGGTTGCGGGTGGCGGACACGGCCCGTGTCGGCGCGGTCGGCCAGGGGCTGGCTTGTTTGATGAAAGGCTTTGCGCCGCGCCGCATCTACGCCGCGGCGGAGTGCATCGGCAACGCGCGCTTCCTACTCGACACCAGCCTCGCACACGCTCGGTAGAGGGTGACCTTCGGCCGCATCATGCGATCCAATCAAGGGCTCAAGTAACCACTGGCGCAGGCACATGCGCGTGTCGAAC
>CALJUJ010000494.1 GCA_937975525.1 uncultured bacterium | reverse complement strand
AGACCATCGTCGGCTCGCCGTCGACGAGCAGCTGGTAGCCGCGCTCGTCCTTGTGAACCTTCACGACGTTCGGCCCCGGCGTCGCGGCGCGCGCCCCCGCATCTGGCGCCGGCCGAGACTCGACCGAGCGACTGCGCGGGTCCACCGCGTCGGCGGACTCGCCCGCGGCCGCGAAGGCGACCGGAGGAAACGCAAGTACGAGAAGCGCCAAGATGACTCTCATGCGGCATGCTCCTGTGAGGTGCGATCGTTGCGGATGATACGGCGGTAGAGATCGGCGGAGGCCTTCACGACGCGCGCCTGCGTGGCGAAGTCGACCCAGACGATGCCGAAACGCTTGGTGTAGCCGAAGGCCCACTCGAAATTGTCGAGCAGCGACCAGAGGAAGTAGCCGTCCAACGGAACGCCCGCAGCGATCGCTTCGCGACACGCCTGCACGTGCTTGCGTAGATACACACAGCGACGCTCGTCACGAACCGTACCGTCGGAATCCGGACCGTCGGCGTAGGCGGCGCCATTCTCGGTCACCACCAGAGAGCCGGGAGCGTAGTCGCGGTGCACGCGCTCCAGAGTCTCCCGCAAGCCGTCGGGGTAAACCTCCCAGCCCATGTCGGTGAGCGCCTCGGGATCGGGCTCGGCGATCCTGCGCGGCTGGTTGTCGCTCTCGGCGATCCGGTCGCTGCGCATGATCGCGCGGCTGTAGTAATTGACCCCGACGAAGTCGATGCCAGCCCGTATCGCCTGCATGTCGCCCGGCCGCACGAATTGCAGCCCGTCGGGAAGATTCCCCATGCGTACATGCCCGGCGACGACATCGTCCGGGTAGCGACCTCGGTAGATGGCGTCCAGGAACCAGCGGTTCAGCTCACCATCGAACTGGCGCGCCACATCGCGGTCGTGCTCGCTCGGCGACGCGGGGTGGCAGGGCGCGAGATTCAGGGTGATCCCGACGCGCGAACCCGGTGCCCGGGCACGGAGGACGGGAACCGCGTTACCGTGGCTGAGCAGCAGGTGG
>CALJUJ010000493.1 GCA_937975525.1 uncultured bacterium | reverse complement strand
GCGGCTGCCGTCGTCGACTCGATGTACCGTCTCGGCGGCGGCACGTCGATCTACGCGGCGTCGCGCCTGCAGCGCTGCTTCCGCGACGTCCACGTCGCCACGCAGCACATGATGGTGGCGCCGGCGACATACGAGCTCAGCGGTCGCTTCCTGCTCGGCCTCGACGCCGACGCCTCGCAGCTCTAGCCGCAGGTACTTCATGCAGACCAGCGACTTCACCACTCTCGAGCTCGAGCGCAACGGTCCGGTGCTGCGGGTGACGATCGCCCATCCGACGAGCTCGCTGAACGCGGTCGACGAAGCCCTGCACCGCGATCTCGTCCGCCTGTTCGCCGGCCTGCGGCGCGAAGAGGAGGCGCGCGCCGTACTGTTGACCGGCCGCGGCAAGGCGTTTTCCGCGGGCGGCGACTTCGCCTGGTTTCCCGAGCTGCAGAAGCCGGGCCGGATGGAGGCGTTGCGGCGCGACGCGAAGCAGCTGATCTGGGATCTGCTCGACGTCGAGATCCCGATCGTCGCCGCCGTCAACGGCCACGCCATGGGTCTCGGCGCGTCGATCGCGCTGTTGTGCGACGTCGTCTTCGCCGCCGACACCGCCACGATCGGCGATCCACACGTCCGCGTCGGCATCGTCGCCGGCGACGGCGGCGTCGCGATCTGGCCGCTGGCGGTGGGCCCCGCCCGCGCCAAGGAATACCTGCTGACCGGCGATCCGGTCGGTGCGGTCGAGGCGGAACGGATCGGCCTGGTGAATCACGTGGTCCCGGCAGCCGAGCTCGACGACGCCGCCATGGCCTTCGCGCTGCGTCTCGCCGAGGGCGCGCCGCTGGCCGTCCGCTACACCAAGCTCGCGGTGAACAAGCTCCTCAAGGACGCCTTGAACGTCGCCTTCGACACGTCGACGGCGCTGGAGCTGGTGACGATGCAGAGCGCCGACCACCGCGAGGCGTTGGCGGCGCTGCGCGAAAAGCGGAAGCCGAAGTTCACGGGCAAGTGAGCCCGTGGTGCGCGGCTCAGGCCCGTGCCGCGCGACGCTTCTCGTACGCTTCGCGAACGATCTGGACGTCGCGCAGGAAGGGCTCGAGCTCCTCGACGAGCAGGGCTTGCGGACCGTCACACAGCGCCTCTTCCGGGTTCGGATGGAAGTCGACGAGCACCATGTTCGCACCGGCGATGATGCCCTGTGCGGTGACGTGCTCGATGTCGAGCAGACCGTCGGCCGCGAGCGTCTTCTTGCCGACCGAGTGCGAGGGATCGATGCACACCGGCAGGCGGGTGAGCCGCTTCACCACCGGGACGTGCCCGAAGTCGACCATGTTCCGGTGCGGGTCGCCGTATTGGGTCTTCATGCCGCGCAGGCAGAAGACGATCTTGAGGTTGCCGCTGGCGGCGAGGTACTCGCAGGCGTTGAGCGACTCGTCGAGGGTGATGCCCATGCCGCGCTTGCAGAGCACGGCCAGCTCGCCCTGCTGGCCGACGACCTTGAGTAGCTCGAAGTTCTGGGCGTTGCGCGTGCCGATCTGCAGCATGACGCCGGTGGGCCGACCGCTTTTGTCGAGCGCCGAGAAGATCTCGTCGACCTGCGTCTCGCTGGTCACCTCCATCGCGACGACCTTGATGCCGTACTTGCCGGCGAGGTCGAATACGTAGGGCAGGCAGTCCTTGCCGTAGCCCTGGAAGTCGTAGGGGCTGGTGCGCGGCTTGTAGGCGCCGGCGCGCGCCGTCTGCAGGCCCGCCTTCTGCATCGCCGCGAACATCTTCTCGACGTTCTGCGGACTGTCGACGGCGCACAGGCCGGCGAACACGTGCAGGTCGTCCTGGGTGAACGCGATGCCGTTGTATTCGAAGCCGAGGGCCTCGGCCTGCCCCTCGTGGCGGCCGATCGAGCGATAGCGCTCGCGGATGCGGATCGCCTTTTCGACCGCCGGGAACTCCTCGAAGATGTCGACCGGCACCGAGGTGGTCGAGCCGAGCAGGTAGACCTCGGTCAACACGCGGGTCGCCCCTTGAATCTTGCGCACCTGGGCGCGCACGTCGGGGAAGCGCTCGGCCATCTGCACGACCTGCGCCGTCTCCGGCGACTCGGGAAGGATGTCGGCTTTCATGACGATGATCATCGTGGACTCCGATCGGCGGGGCGCGCTGCGCCGGCTGTCTCAGGGGCGCGCCGCGCCTTCCTGACGCAGCTCTCGCGGCAGTGGGAAATAGACCTTCTCGTCGGCGGTGCGGAGCTCCTCGACCGCCGAGCAACCGAGCTCGTCGAGGCGGCGGACGACCCGTTGCACGAGCTCCTCCGGCGTCGACGCGCCTGCGGTCAGCCCGACGCCACGGGCTTCGGCGACCGCCGCCGGGTCGATGTCGCCGGCATCTTCGATGAGCTGTGCCGCGGCGCCGGCGTTGCGCGCGACCTCGACGAGGCGATTGGCGTTGCTCGACGTCGGCGAGCCGATGACGAAGACCGTATCGACGCGGCGTGCGAGCTCCTTGACGGCCGTCTGCCGGTTCTGCGTCGCGTAGCAGATGTCGTCCTTCTTCGGGGCAATGACCTTCGGGAAGCGGGCGCGGATGGCGTCGATGATCGCGCGGGTGTCGTCCACGGAGAGGGTCGGTGGGGTGGCGTTGGCGACCGTCTCGGGATCCCGCACTTCGACCTGGGCGGCGTCGGCGACGGTCTCGACGAGCCGCATCTGCTCCGGCGCGTGGCCGAGCGTGCCGGCGACCTCGACGTGGCCGCGGTGGCCGACGAGCAGGATGTCGTAGTCCTCGCGGGCGAACTTGAGGGCTTCGAGGTGGACCTTGGTCACCAGCGGGCAGGTGGCATCGATGACCCGCAAGCCGCGGGCATCGGCGTCGGCGCGCACGCTCGGGGCAACGCCGTGGGCGCTGAAGATCAGCAGGCTGCCGCGCGGCACTTCGGCGAGGTCCTCGACGAAGCGCGCGCCCTTGGCGCGGAGCTCGTCGCAGACGTGGCGGTTGTGGACGATCTCGTGGCGCACGTACACGGGCGGCCCGTGGCGCTCGAGGACGAGGTTGACGATTTCGATCGCGTACGACACGCCGGCGCAGAACCCACGCGGGCTCGCGACGACGAGTGGACGATCCGACGTTTCGGCAGCGATGGCCATACCGTGAATGTACAGCGCAGCTGCGAGCAGAACAACGGAACGGACCGAGTGGCGCCAGCGGCGAAGGCTTCATCCCAGGATCGCGAGAGACAGGCCTTCTGCTTCCTGTTGTGAGTTCTCCTCCTATGCCCCCTCCCCTTCAATCTGCCGTTGGGTCGAACTCCGATTCGTCGGTCTCGCGTGCCGTGTAGCGGCGCAGGTACGTCGACCGCACCGCGGCACGGTTGGGGCCG
>CALJUJ010000492.1 GCA_937975525.1 uncultured bacterium | reverse complement strand
ATCACAAGCGCTCCGGCGAGGCCCGCGCCGCTTTCGTAGACATCCGCGAGGAGGCCGGGTCCACCTGTGGCATCTTCGCCGCCTACTTGCGCGAGGCCGAGCCCGACGGCCTCGATGCGGGCGATCCCGGCCAGATCCGCCTGGCGACCGCTTTGATGCATGGCATCCGCCCGGTCACGGCCCCGTTGCTGCGCGCATCGCAGCTCGATTTCGAAGCCTGCGCCTACCTCTGGCCCGCCGTCGACCAGCCACTGCTGAAGCGCATCTCGGCGCAGTCGGTGAGCCCGGCGGTGATGGACATGATCCAGGCTGCGCTCGAGCGCAAGCGTGTCTACGACAACTTCTTGTTCAGTGACGTCGGCTTCGTGCGCAAGGAGCATCGCGACGGCATTCCGCAGGCCGCCGACTTCCTGTTGTCGCGCGAAGGCACCGACACCGTACTCGTCTTCGGCGTCGTCGATGGCAAGGTGATCGATGGATCGCTACGCACCCGCAGCGACCAGGTCAGCCCCGACTCGTTCCTCAAGCGCGCGTTCGGCATCGACGAAGAGCGCGGCCACCACTACGGCGGCGGCAATCTCCGCGACAAAGGCGCCTTCCAGATTCCCCTCGGCTTCCTGGCCCAACACAAGGACCGCGAGCAGCTCTACCGCCTCGCCTGGGAGGTCATTCACGAGAAGCTGCTCGACGCGATTGGCCGGATCGAGGAGGCCGGCTGACCCGCCCGATTCATGGACATCTTTCTATACGTTCTCTTCGTCGTCGTCTGCCTGGTGCTTTCGGCGTTCTTCTCCAGCAGCGAAACGGCCCTGCTCCGTTTGCGCCAGCAAGATCTCAAGAAGGATATCGAGGCCGCTCACGGACCGGCGGCCGTCGCCGCGCGCGACCTGATCGCCAATCCGTCGCGGCTCCTGGTCACGATCCTGCTCGGCAACAATCTCGTGAACATTCTCGGCGCCGCCATCGCATCCGCGGTCGCCGTCCGGCTGCTCGGCGAGAAATGGGGCCTGATCTCGTCGACGCTGGTGATGACGTTCATCGTCTTCGTGTTCGCCGAGGTGCTGCCGAAGGCCTTCGCGGCGCGCCATCCGCGCATGATCGCGTACAACGTCTCGCTGCCTCTGTACCTGATTCACCAGATCGTGCGCCCGCTGCACCTCGCCTACGACCGGCTGCTCGATCCGCTGATCCGCTCGGTCGCCGGCGGCAGCGACGGTGCTCCGACGAGCACGGCCGAAGACGTCGTGCGCCTCGCCCAGAGCGTGGGGAGCTCCAACACGGGCACGCCGCTGGCGATCATTCGTTCCGCGGCGCGCGCGACCGAAACGACCGTCTCGGACATCATGGTGCCGCGCACCGAGATCTTCGCGGCGCCCGCCGACACCAATGCATCGGTATTGCTCGACCAGGTGCTCGAGGAACGCTACACGCGCATTCCCTTGTACGATGGCTCGATCGACAACATCGTCGGTATCGTCCACCTCAAGGATCTCGTCGAGTTGGTTCGCAACGGCGGCGGCAACCTGCGCCCCATCGCCAAGAACGCCCTGCGCGTCCCGGAACGCAAGCCCATCCTCGCCCTGCTCGCCGACATGCAGCGCGTCTTCACCCACATCGCTCTGGTCAAGGACGAGTTCGGCGTCACCCTAGGTATGGTGACCCAAGAGGACATCCTCGAGGAGCTCGTCGGCGAGATACGCGACGAGTTCGACCAGGAGGAGCTGAAGGCGATTCGCCCCGTGGAGAACGATCGATTCCAGGCCGTCGGCCGCCTCAAGGTGCACGACTTCAACCGCGAAACCGGATGGAACGTGCCGGCGGAACGCGGCGACACGCTCGCCGGCCTGGTGTTCAACAAGCTCGGTCGCGGCCCCCGTCGCGGCGAGTCGGTGCGCGTGCCGGGCTATCGCATCGTCGTCGCCGACGTCTCCGGCACTCGGGTCTCGCAGGTGCAGGTGATGCGCGACGAGGACAGCGAGGCGCAGGAGTCACCAGAGCCGGCAGCCTCCCACCCGGCGGCCTGAAGAGCGCTGCGCGCAGCCGCGCCCGCTCAGCTCGCCTCGGCGCCGCGTTTCGGCCGCGGCCCTACGCCGCGGTAGTCGACCTTGATGGGATCCAGAGATTCGGCACGGTAGGCGGACAACAGATGAGCCGCCTCGCAGTTGATCTCGACCAGTCGCGGGTGCTTGGCGATCCAGTCGAGGAAGACTTCGGTGCGCGCCAGCCAGCGACGAAGATCGCGCGCCTCGTCGGCGTCGCTCACCCCTGCCTCGATCGCACGCTCCAATCTTTCTCGAACCGACACGTCATTCCCTCCCAAGCGTAATCCGAGTTCCCTACTGGAAACGGTGCCGCCGCGCTAGCCCGCGGATCGGACCGGTCGGTCGGACCCGACGGCGCGGACCGATCGGTCCGCCTCGACTCCCCGCCCCGCTTGTTGCACCATCGCCGCATGCCCGACACGCCCGCGCCCCGGCACCGCCGCTGGCTGCCGTTCGGCCTCGGCCAGCAGAAGCCGCAGCACTACCGCGACATGGCTCGCGTCGTCTGGGACAATCGCGACAACCTGCCCGCCGCGTGGAAGGTCCTGCGCCAGGGCGTCTGCGATGGCTGCGCGCTCGGCGTCGCCGGCTTTCGTGACTGGACGATGCCCGGCGTCCACTTGTGCATGACGCGGTTGAATCTCCTGCGCCTCAACACGATGCCCGCTCTCGATCACGCACGCCTCGCCGACGCCGCGGCCCTGACCGAGCTCGACAACCGCGCGCTCCGCGATCTCGGACGCCTGGCCTTCCCGATGCTGCGCGAACGCGGAGATCCCGGCTTCCGCCGCATCACCTGGGAGGAAGCCTACCAGCGCCTGGCGCGCCGTATCGGCGCGTCGCGGCCCGAGCGCGTGGCCTTCTACCTGACGTCGCGCGGCCTCACCAACGAGACGTACTACGTCGCCCAGAAGGTCGCCCGCTTCCTCGGCACGAATCACATCGACAACGCCGCCCGACTCTGCCACTCGCCGTCGACCGGAGCGATGAAGGCCGCGCTCGGCGTAGCCGCCAGCACCTGCAGCTATCGCGACTGGTACGATGCCGATTGGGTCGTCTTCTTCGGGTCGAATCCGGCCAACGACCAGCCGGTGTCCATGAAGTACCTCGATGAGGCGAAACGCGGCGGAACACGGGTCGCCGTGGTCAACCCCTACCGCGAGCCGGGCATGCACCGCTACTGGGTACCTTCCGCCGCACGCTCGGCCGTGTTCGGCACCGACGTCACCGATGCCTGGTTCGACGTCGCCACCGGCGGCGACATCGCCTTCCTCTACGGCACCCTCAAGCAGCTCATCGCCGCCGAAGCCTGGGACGCCGACTTCGTGCGCGACCACACCGGTGGCTTCGACGCGCTCCGGGAGGCCTGCGACCGCCTCGATTGGGAGGATCTCGAAGCCGGCTCCGGGCTCCCGCGTACGCGCATGCAGGCGTTCGCCGAGCTCCTGCGCGACGCCCGCAACGCCGTCTTCGTCTGGAGCATGGGGATCACGCAGCACGCATTCGGCGGCGACTCCGTGCGCATGATCGTCAACCTCGCCCTGGCGCGCGGCTTCGTCGGCCGCCATGGCGCGGGCGTCATGCCGATTCGCGGCCATTCCGGGGTTCAGGGAGGAGCCGAGATGGGGGCGTACGCGACCGCCTTCCCGGGCGGCCGGCCGATCGATGCTCATCACGCGGAGGAACTGAGCGCGCACTACGGCTTCGCCGTGCCCGCCCGACCGGGCCTGTCGGCCACGGAGCAAGTCGAGGCCGCAGCCCGCGGCGAGATCGATGTTCTCTACGGCGTCGGAGGCAACTTCCTCCGCACCTTGCCGAGTCCCGACCATGTCGCCGCAGCCCTGGCCAACGTGCCGACACGCGTGCACCAGGACATTCTCGTCAACGACCAGATGCTGATCGAGCCACGCCAGGAGGTGCTGCTTCTGCCGGCGCAGACCCGCTACGAGCAGACCGACGGCGGCACCGAGACGACGACCGAACGACGCGTGCTGTTCAGCCCCGAGATCCCGCGGCAAGTGGGCGAGGCGCGCGCCGAATGGCGCATCCTACGCGATCTGGCCCTCGCCGTGCGGCCCGACGCAGCGAGCTCGTTCGGCTGCCGCACCGGTGAGGAGATCCGCGCCGAGATCGCCCGCGTCGTCCCCGGGTACGACGGGATCGAGCGCCTTCGCCACCGCGGCGACCAGTTCCAGATCGGCGGGCGGCATCTCGGCGTCGGGGGTCGCTTTCCCACCGCCGACGGTCGCGCCCACTTCGCCACCGTCGCCCTGCCGGCCAGCGCACGCCGTCCGGGCGAGTGGAGGCTATCCACGCGGCGAGGCAAGCAGTTCAATACGCTCGTCTACGACGACGTCGACCCACTCACCGGAGCCGGACGCGACGCCGTGCTGATGCATCCCGACGACGCCGCCGCGCAGCGCCTTGCCGCCGGCGATCGGGTTCGCCTGACCAGCGACCACGGCACGATGGAGGCCGTGGTCCACCTCGCCGCCATCGCGCCCGGCAATCTCCAGGTGCACTGGCCGGAGGGCAACGTGCTACTCGAGCGCGGCGTTGTCGATGCCACCGGGCTGGTTCCCGACTACAACGCCTCGGTCCGCCTCGAGCCGCTGCCGGCATGAGCGATCGCGAGGATACGACGACGGCTCGGGTGCAACGCTGGCGCGGCGGGGCGAGTCAAACGGTGACCGACGAGATCGCCCGCGAAGAGCCGCTCGAGATCCGCGTCGGCGGCCGCGCCGTCAGCGTGACGATGCGCACTCCGGGGCACGACGCGGAGCTGGCCGTCGGCTTCCTCGCCAGCGAGGGTTTGATCATCTCTCCCGAAGACGTCGTTGCCGCCCGGCCACTCAGCGGCGACCCGACCTGCAACACGATCGAGGTCGAGCTGCGCCCCGGGGTCGAGATCGACCTCGAGCGGCTGACGCGCCACGTCTTCGCGTCTTCGAGCTGCGGCTTGTGCGGCAAGGCGACCATCGCCTCGGTGCGCGCCGCGCTGCCGCCAATCGACAGCGACCTGCGCGTCGACGCGGCCGTCGTGCTGACGCTTCCGGAACGGCTCCGCGCCGCTCAGGCCGCGTTCGCGCGTACGGGGGGCTTGCACGCGGCAGCCGCCTTCACGCCGACGGGCGAGCTCGTCGTGGCGCGTGAAGACGTCGGTCGGCACAACGCGGTCGACAAGGCACTCGGCTGGTCGCTGCTCGCCGGGCGCGATCGACTGCGTGACCTCGTGCTGCTGGTCAGCGGTCGCGCCTCGTTCGAGATCATGCAGAAGGCGCTCGCCGCGCGGGTCCCGCTCGTCGCGGCTGTGTCGGCGCCGTCGAGCCTGGCGGTCGACTTCGCGCGCGAGTGCAACCAGACACTGGTCGGCTTCGTGCGCGACGACGGCATGAACCTCTATGCCGGCGCCGAACGGGTGCGCTTCTCCGCGTCGCCAACCCAGCGCGGGCCCGAACGGCCGTAGGCCGGAGCGAGCCACGGCCGGAGCCAGCTTGCAAGCGTCGGGGTGAAGCCCCATAAGTCGAGCCATGGGAATCTTCCGTAGCTACGACATCCGCGGCGTCTTCCCCGACGAGATCGACACCGACTTCGCCCGCAAGCTCGGGCTCGCGCTCGGCCAGCACTTCCGCACGCTCGAGCGCAACCGCGACCGCAAGCAGCTGCACTTCGTCGTCGGCCGCGACATGCGTGCGAGCGCCGAGGCCTGCGCCCCGGCGCTGATCGATGGCCTCAGCGCCGCCGGACACCGGGTCACCGACATCGGCATGGTCACTACGCCCTGCACGTACTTCGGCGTGCAGCACCTCGGCGCCGACGCCGGGGTCGTGTGCACCGCCTCGCACAACCCGGCGCAGTACATCGGCTTCAAGGTTTGCCGCGAGCTCGCGTTCCCGATGGGCTACGACGCCGGCCTCAACCAGGTCGAAGCGATCATCGATTCCGCAGCGCCGGCGGGGAGTCCGGGTCCCGTCACCGCAGTCGACCTCGACGAGGACTATCTCGAGTTCCTCGCGGGGCTGGCCGGCACGCTGGACCCGCTTCCCGTGGTCGTCGATGCTTCGAACGGCATGGCTGGCAAATACCTGGAGCGGCTGTTCGCGAAGCTGCCCTGCCACTTCGAGGGAATGTTTCTGGAGCCCGACGGGACGTTCCCGAACCACGAGGCCGACCCGTCGAAGCCCGAGAACATGCGGGCGCTCGCGGATCGGGTACGCGCGACCGGCGCGGTGGCCGGCTTCGCCCTGGACGGCGACGGCGACCGCCTCGGCGCGGTCGACGAGAAGGGCGAGCCGATCCGCGGCGATCTGATGGCGGCTCTCCTCTGTGGACAGATTCTCGCCGAGAGCCCTGGGCGGCCGATCTGCTTCGACCTGCGGTCGAGCAAGGTGCTCGAAGACGTGATCCGCGAAGGCGGCGGTACGCCGATCCGTTCCCGCGTCGGCCACTCACACATCAAAAAGCAGATGTCCGAGATCGAGTCCCCCTTCGGTAGCGAGCTCTCCGGGCACTTCTACTTCGCGCTCGACGACAAGCAGAGGTACTACGCCGACTCGGGGCTCGTCGCCCTAGTGCGCATGCTGCGTGCCTTGAGCGAGTCCGAGACCCCACTGTCGCAGCGGATCGCGCCGCTGTGCCGCTACTTCCATTCCGGCGAGATCAACTTCCGCGTCGAGCAGCAGGCGGAGGCCATCGAAGCCATACGCTCGGAGTTTCAAGACGGAGAGCAGAGCGCTCTCGACGGCATCAGCGTCAACTTCCCGGACTGGTGGTTCAACGTGCGTTCGAGCAACACCGAGCCGCTGCTGCGACTCACGCTCGAAGGCGACAGCGCTGCCCTGCGTGACGCCGGGCTGGCGCGCGTGCGCGCCGTCATCGAGCGCTTCGGACACGAGGCGCAGGGCGGCCACTGAACCGATCGGACCGATCCGCCGGGTCGGTCCGATCGGTCGGATCCGCAACGGTCGGAGCTATCCGACCGTCACGGACTTCGCCAAGGAACGGGGCTTGTCGACGTTGCGCTTGAGGGCCGTCGCCGTGAAGTAGGCGAGCAGCTGGGCGCCGACGAGCGGCAGGAAGGGCGCGACGATGCGCGGCGCGGAGGGAAAGACGACCTTTTCGTCGTAGAGGTCTTCGCTCGCATCGAAGGTGAATCCGAGAACGAAGCCGCCACGCGCCTTCACCTCCTCGGCGCTCGACATCGTCGCCGCATGCAGCTCGCCGCTGCTCGCCGGCGGCACGAACACCAAGGTATTGAAGCGATCGTCGATCAGCGACAACGTGCCGTGCTTGAGGAAGCCTCCGGCCATGCCCTCGGCGTGCACGTAGGTCACTTCCTTCATCTTGAGGGCTGCCTCGAGCGCGACGGGGTAGAACACGCCGCGACCGAGG
>CALJUJ010000491.1 GCA_937975525.1 uncultured bacterium | reverse complement strand
CCCGGAATCCGATGGCCCTCGCCGCTGTACCCGTAGACCTCGAGGCTCGGCAGCTCCCGCAGCAGGTCGCGATTGCCGCCGACGTGGTCGGGATGGTGATGGGTGGGAAGGATCGCCACCAACTCGACGCCTTCACGTTGCGCCGCGGCCATGACCTTGTCGGCCTCCGCGCAGTCGACGATGCCTGCCTGCGCTACGGTTTCGTCGATCACCAGGTATGCGTAGTTGTCGGATAGCTGGGGCACGGGTACGACGCGCATGCGAATCTCCTCGGCTGGGAAAAGGGAACTGGTTCCGACTAGCGCTCCGGCGCGGCTTAGACAAGGCGCGGCCGGCCTGGTTTCGTGGGGAAGTCTGGCGCACGCATGGCCCGCCGGAGCGAAGGCGACACTCCCCGATCGCGGTTCCAGGGTCGAGCGAGACGCCGGCCGCTCGCCGGCGCCGTTCGGCGCCTCTGGTTCTTTCGCGATTCGGGAGCGTGGTGTAGCCTGCGCGGTCGTGCTGACCAGTGTCATCATACCCACCCACAACCGGCGGGCGCTCGTTCGCGAGGCGGTCGCGTCGGTTCTTGCACAACGAGGTGCGACGTTCGAGCTGATCGTCGTCGACGACGGTTCGACCGATGCTACGGCCGCGGCCCTCGAGGCCGAGTTCGGATCGGCCCTCCAGGTGGTTCGTACGCCCAACCGCGGGGTGTCGGCGGCGCGCAACACGGGCGTCGCCCGCAGCCGGGGGGAGGTCATCGCCTTTCTCGACTCCGACGACACCTGGCTGCCCGACAAGCTCGCCGTCCAAGTGTCTTTTCTGAGCGCACACCCCGAGGTCGAGATCTGCCAAACCGAGGAGCTGTGGATTCGGTCCGGTCGCCGGGTCAACCCGCGGCGTCGACATCGCAAGCCGAGTGGGCCGATCTTCGAGCCGAGCCTGCGCCTGTGCCTGGTGAGCCCCTCCGCGGTCGCCATGCGCCGCACCTTGTTCGATCGCGTCGGCGGTTTCGACGAGAGCTTGCCGGCCTGTGAGGACTACGATCTCTGGCTGCGCATCGCCGTCGACACTCCGGTCGTCCTGATCGACCAGCACCTGGTCGTGAAGCGCGGCGGCCACGCCGATCAACTGTCGCGCCGCTTCTGGGGGATGGATCGTTTTCGTGTCCGCAGCCTGCGGCGTTTGCTCGATACGGGCCGCCTCGACGACGACCGGCGGGCCGCCGTGCAGGCGGTTCTCGAGGAGAAATGCGCCATCCTCGCCGCCGGCGCCGCCCGCCGCGGGCGCCACGACGAAGCGGGCGACTACCGGCGGCTCGCCGAGGCCCGTTCCTAGACTAGATCTCGCCGCGCGCCTGCGCGCCTACGGCGACGAGCGCCACTTTCGCGGGAAGACCATCGAGCGCTGGCTCGCCCTGCAGGACGAGGATGCAGCGGCCCTACTCGAGCTGGCGGAATCCCTACGGCTGGGTGAGAACCAGCTACGCGACCTCTGGCTGTGGGCCGAGGAGGTAGCATGGCGCGACGGCTGCAGCGTCGCGACCGTTCTCGCCACTCCGGAGTTGCGCCGCGCGCTCCGGCAGCAGGGCGGTCGGGCCGAGACTCTCAAGGCCTATAAGGCCGCGCTGCGGCGGATGCGTTTCCCGGGCCTGGTGGCTCGGGAACAGCAGCTGGCGCAGCTGGTTGCGGACCTCGACCTACCGGCGACGGTCGCGGTGCAGTGGCCGGCGTTTCTCGAAGGGGACA
>CALJUJ010000490.1 GCA_937975525.1 uncultured bacterium | reverse complement strand
GTCCGTGGTGCCGAGGCGCGGGTGATGCGCACGTACCCGCGGGTGAACGACATCTGGCACGAGACGCTCACCGAGATTCGCGACCGGACGCCCGCCGATACGATCGTCAATGCGTGGTGGGACTACGGCTATTTCATCAAGTACTACGCCGAGCGACGAGTCAGCGCCGACGGCGCGTCGTTGCTGAGCCGGGTGCCGCAGCGCATCGGCCAGGCCCTACTGGCGAGTACGGACCGCGAGGCGGTCGGTTGGCTGCGCATGCTCAATTGCGGCAGCGACGCGTCTTCGGAACCGGAAGGCGAACGAGGCGCCTACGCTCGCCTGGTCGCGGCCGGGCTCACACCGACGGAGGCGGAAGCGATGCTGCCGCAGCTCGTCCGTGCCAATCGCGATGGCGCCGAGAAGATCTTGCTCGGCAAGCGACTCGGCCGGCGGTCGCGATTGCCGGTGCTCGAAGCGACCCACTGCACGCCGCCCGACAGCGTGCTGCTGTTGTCGAGCGAGATGATCCGGATGCCGGCGTGGTGGTATCTCGGCGGCTGGGACACGACCCATGCCTGGATCGAGCAACAGGTCAGCGGCCTGGACCGCCCAGCCGCCGTCGCCCGACTGCGCGAGCTCGCCTATGGCGAAACCGAGGCGGAGGCGATCCTCGACCAGATCGAACGCGGGCAGTTCGGGCGCGACGCCTCGAAGTTCGTCGCCAACGCCAGCCCGTACCTCGTCGGCCACTGGATCGCGTGCCAGGCCGACGCCAGCGGCCGGCGGCGCTGTCCGATGGGGCAGGTCAGCGGCGGCAACAAGGTCGTCCTCGACAGCTTTACGTACGACCCGCAAGCCCCCGAGGAAGGAGTGTTTCTCATCGGGTCGCCGGCGGGAGGCCAACTGTACCGGGCCCGGCCCAGCGCCGTGCTGGTCGCCGGGCCGACGTCGCTCGAACGGCGCGACAGCGAGAGCCATCAGGCCGGGCCGCTGCTGGTCGACACGGTGCAACACCGCATTCTCGTCGGCCCGCTCTATCTGCTCGAGTCGACCTTCACGCGATTGGTCTTCCTGGAAGGCCGCTACAGCGGGGAGCATTTCACGAGCTTCAGCGACCGCGTCGGTGCCGCCGAGCGCCTGTTCGCCTACCGCATCGGATGGGACAGCGACCCGGAATCTGCACGATGAATCGTATTGGCAACGGCGTACGGCGAATCGCTCGCCGGCTCCTGACGGAGCGCGTGAATTGGTCGTTCGCCGCCGAGGCGGCCGCGATCACCACCATCGACCCGACGGACCCCAGCTCGTTCGTCTACCGCACCGAACGCTGGGATGCCGTCGCGGCACGCGAGAACTTCGTGCGATTCCACGAGGTTCTCGAGGCCCAGGGACTGCCGTATTGGCTGCTCTACGGCACCCTCCTCGGCGCGATCCGGGACGGCGCCCCGATCCCGCACGACCACGACGTCGACGTCGGTATCCACTTCCGCGATGCCGACCGGCTCTTGCAGGCGCTTCCGGGTCTGCTCGCCGCCGGATTTCACCTTCTTCAGCCGGTAGGGAGGGACGACGTCATCTGCTTCGCGCGTGAGGGCGAAAAGATCGACGTCTATCCGGTCAAGCGGGTCGCCTTGTTGCCTTGCGTTCAGATCGATACCAACGATTATCCGCCGGCGCGTCACTTCCGCTCCTTCGCCGACAAGATCGAGTTCCTCGGGGCCAGCGTCTCGATCCCCGCCGAGACGGAAGCCCTCCTCGCCTCCTGGTACGGACGCGACTGGAGGACACCGATCCAGGGAAAGCAGGCGCAGCCACACGCCATGCCACTCCCCTTCGTGCACGCCCTGTCGCGCTTGAAGGGCCAACTACGCTAGCCCGAGATCCGAGAGGACCGGGAATCGCGAACGGTTGGGACTTTGCTCCAAGCGACGGACGGATCCGGTCCACCGTCACAGCGTCATGCCGCGGAACTGATCGCGAGCCACGGCCAGATCGTACGGGAAGTCGATCTCGATCCATGGCTGCTCCGTCGGAACCACCGCCACGTCGCAATCCGCCGCCACGGCCTGCACGATCTCCTCCCACTCGTACTTGGCAACTCCCGCCGCCCGGAAGTCCTCGCATACCTGCCGCATGTGCTCGATCATCGTCGGCGATTCGACCCGTACGATGCCCACCGACTCGGCGATGACGCCGTCCTCGACTTGCTTGTTGAGATCGCGCAACGTGCCCGAAGCGTTCGTCGTGACCTTCACCATCTCATCGTCATAGGACGAGCGGGCCGAGGCCAGGAGACAGTCGCGCTCTTCCTCGACCACTTCGGAAATCAACGCGGGGGCGTAGAAGATGTCCGCATCCATCCAGAGGAACGGCGGCGTGTCGATCCGCTCCAACGCCAGCGACAACGAGTAGCCGCTCCCACTGTCGGCAAAAATGTCGTTCTCGACGTACTGCACGGAGACGCGGCTATCCTTGGTGGCATCCCGGATCTTCTCCTTCTCGTGGCCGACCACGATCGTCACCGAGTCGACGGCAGGATGCTCTGCCAGCACCGTCAGGTGGTGCTGCATGGGAGACCGGCCTGCGACGACTTCGAGCAGACTCTTCGGGATGGACTTCGCTGCCGCCCCCATGCGGCGCGCACAGCCGGCAGCCAGGATGATCGCGTGCATCTCCCCTCCTGTCAGTCGACCGCGGCTCTTTCCTCCGGCCCACGCCATCCACCTAGCACCTCGCGACGCATCTCGTCGACGAAGCGCTCCTCGGAGAATCGCTCGGCGCGCGACGTCGCGGCACGGCCAAGCTCTCGTTGTCGCGTCTCCGAGCGAAGGACGGCTTCGATCTTCTCGACCGCGTCCTCGGCTGTGTCGAAGAGCACGCGTTCATCCCCGCCGAGAATCTCGACGGGGCCGCCCGAGTTGTGGGCGAACGTGATGCAGCCCGCGCGCTGGAGCTCGGCGGGGGCGATGCCGAAATGTTCTTCGACCATCGCGTGGATGCCGTAGCGCTGCCGCGCGATCTGCTCGACCATCGCGCGCCGCGACAGGCCGACATGCACCTTTGCCCAGTCTCCGTTCTCGGCGATGCGGTCGCGCAGCTCGGCTTCGTGTTCGGAGTACGAGACGGTGCCGGGGAAGCGGCGCTCGAGCTGGTCGCCCCCACGCCTCAGCCCGGCGACGATCGCGAGCACCAGGAGGGGGCGCTGCTCGCGATGCAGGCGCCCGACACACACGAAGGCGTCGGCGCGGTTCTCCCAAGCGACTTCTGGAAATCCTCCCGGAACCGGCGGGTGGACGACGCTGGCTTCGCCGGCCCATGCCCGTTCGTATCGCCCACGTACGAATTGCGAGTTGGCGAGGGTTCGATTCGCTCGTACGCGTCGGGCCGAAACGGGGGCGATGGCCGCGGCGAGGCTTTGATACGCGCGCACGGCTCCCGGGATGCGGTGGACGAGGGTTCGTTCGGTGGCGGGTCGCGGCAGGTACGCCCAGGGATAGTGGACGTACTGGATGCCCGGGCGGCCGAAGTCGAACTCATTCGACGTGCACACCAGGCGGTCGAAGCGGCGCTTTCGGTCGAGCTCGCGGCAAGCGCGCATGAGCAACATCATGCGGACCAGGGATGCCTGGGTAGGCATCCACGGCCACCACGATGGAACGTCGGTCACGGTCTGCACGTCGAAGTCGCTCGCGCGGAGATCGGTACCGAAGGTCCGGTTCACGCCCGCGAAGTCCGGCGGCTCCAGGCCAAGCAGCGTCAGCTCGGCTTCCTCGCGCAGCCCTTGCAGGGTCCACGCGGCCACCGCGTTGCCGCCGCCGATGGCCGAAAGGTGAGGATGGACGACCAGGATGCGCACCGGTCGAATCCTACACGGGGGGAGAGAGCATTTCGACGTTCGGCGACCGACCTCGCGGCGGGCTTTCGTTGAAATTCGGGGACGCGCGCCCTACAGGGTGACCCTGGAACCTCGGGCTTCATGCATTCTCGCAGGAATGCAACGAACGAACTCGATCGCCCATTGCAAACCATCGTGCAGCATATCCCCCACATCGTGCACCAGACGTGGAAGTCCGCGGAGCTTCCGGAGCGAATCGCGCCGTTGGTCGAAACGTGGCGCTCGCTCAATCCCGGATGGGAGTGGCGACTGTGGACCGACGCCGACAACGAAGCGTTGGCCGCGAGCGTCGAGCCGAGGCTGCGCGAATGTCTCGAAGCTTGTCCCTACGTGATCCAGAAGATCGACATCTTCCGCTGGATCTACTTGCGCGAGCACGGCGGCGTTTACGTCGATGCCGATACGGAGTGCATTGCGCCGCTCGACGCGGTCGTGGCTGGGAAGAGCCTGGTCCTCGGGGAAGAGCCCGTCGAGCACGCGCGGCAGGTCGGCCACGAGCGTCTCGTCACCAACTGCTTCTTCGCCGCTGCTCCGGGTCATCCATTCGTGCGGGCGGTCCTCGATGCGCTGACGCCGCAGTCTCTGGCCGATGCCGTCACCCACGTCGACGTGCTGCGAACGACGGGGCCTGCTTTCGTGACGTGCGTCCTCGATGCATCGGACGCCCCCGACGCATCGATCCTGCCGAGCCACGCGCTCTCGCCGGGAACGTACGAGAGTCCGCTGATGCGCACCTTGGCGGCGACGGTCGGAGAGGATACCCCGGAGCGTCGGCGTTGCCGCAACGACGGCACGTTTGCGATTCACTATTGGCAGAACAGTTGGGCGGGAACGCTGAGCGGGGAGCTTTCCGATTTCGACCCCGGTGAGATTCCGGGCTTCGACTTCTACCCCGGCTTCGACAGCCGCGGTCACGACCTGCGCCAGGTTGGCCGAGACATGCACGCGGCGGCTGCGGCATGCCTCGACGACCTCGAGGTTTGGGGCTTCAACACCGACGGCTTCGCGAAAGAGTGGGTCGCGCCACGCTTCCGCTGGGCGCGCTTCCAATCCGGTGATCACCGCCAGGGCCTTTTCGTGCGTAAGGGCTGGTCCAACGCCAGGTCCGTCGGTCAATGGGTTCGACGAAGACTCACGACCCGCGCATAGCG
>CALJUJ010000489.1 GCA_937975525.1 uncultured bacterium | reverse complement strand
GGTAGGCGGCTTCGGCGCGCAGCGCGAAGCGCGCGGTCAACGAGATGCGTGGGGCGAGACCAACACGAACGTCGGTGCGGTCCTCGCCGCTGACGAATTGCCGGCCACTCGTTGCGAAGTGGAGCGCGACGCGATCCTGCCATGGACGCAGAAAGATCCCGCCCTCGCCGCCGAGGCCGAGCGCATGTGCGGAGTCCAGCCCCTTCCCGGTGTCGAAGGTCGCTTCCGCCATCGCGTAGACGATTCCGCCGACAGGGCCCTTCCATGCCAATCCTCCGCCGCCGTGCGTACGCCAAACGGTGCGATCGCGAAGTCCGCGGAGGCCGGAGTCGTCGTTGCCACGAGTCAGTACCGTCGCGACGTTGGTGTCGAACCGCCACGAAATGGGTCGGAAGACGTCGTCGCGTGGTGCGAGCGAGACGATGTCGAGGATGGCGAGACGCTGCAGTCGTACTTCGCCGTGATCGGGATAGACCCGGACGCGCGGTCGCAGGAAGTCGATTTGTGCGCCTGCCGTGTAGCCTCCCTCGGGATCGAGGAGATCGTGAAAAGCCGGGCGCGCTCCGAGCTCGAGGTAGGGCCGTCGCGCCCGCACTCCGGTGGCAATCGTTGCCCGTGCGGTGCCGTGGCCCTCGTCCGGCCGGATCCGGGGGGCCGGCGGTCGGTCGGGCGAAGTCACGGCTGGCAAGGAGCTGCGTTCGAGCAACAGGGCGCGGCCCCGGCGCAGCGAGGTGTCACGCTCCTCGGCTCCGCGGACGAAAGCAATCTTCAGCGCGTCGTGGGCGACGGTGAGGACCGTCGCGCGGGTCGACGCCGGAAGGGCTTGGACGGCGTCGTCGTTGGCCGTGCGGGTGCCCGCAGCCAGATCGAGCGCGAGACGTCTCGCCGCGGTTGGCAGACGAGCCGCGAGGTAGCGTAGCTCGGAAGTGGCGGACGCGCGGAAGCGCACCGTGTGCACGAGCCGCGCACCTCGGGCCACCGCTCGAACCGTGTCGGCGGGGATCGCCCATGCGTGGAAGCGGCGGCTCAGGTCCAACGCGGGGCGCGCCACCTCGAGCAGCCGCAGGAGCCGGTAGGAGCAGTTCTCGTCGAAGAAGTAGTAGTCGAAACGGACGCCGCGGAGCTCCCACAGGTGTTCGAGCATGCGGCCGACTTCGGCGGGGGTCAGATCGAGCTCATACTCCCACAGATCGCGTTGCTCCCAGTCTCCGTATTCACGCACCTTTTCGTAGTAGGGAAGCAGGGAGAACAGGCCAGGGTAGTAGCCGAAGATGCCCTTCCAGGCGAAGGCGACGGCGCCGTCGTCCTCGGTGACCGCGGCAAAGTTGGCCGCGTAGGCGAGTAGATCGCGGCGATCTTCGGGCTCGCGCGAATCGAACCGCAGCAGCGTGTGGCCGAACATCGAAGAGGGGTTGTTCATGTAGGCTTCGGGGAAGACGAGCGTCGCTCCCGACGCGCCGATGGCGGCGTGCCAGCGTTCGAAAGAAGGGCAGAACGGCGGGGGGAAACGCTGCGCGTCGATCGAGAGCTCTTCGCGGAGCCAGCGCTGTCGCGCGATGAAGTCGCAGAGCGGATGATCCCCACCAGGCTCCGAGGGAGGTGCGGGGTCGAGGATGAATCGGAGCGTTGCTTCGAGCTCGGCGACGGGGTCGGTGGCGCCGTCCGGAGCGAGGAAAAACGACGGGCTGTCTGCTTCGCTTCTCGGCTGCCCGAATACGCGAGGCTGCCGGTAGTGCAGCAGCGCCAGCCAGGTGGGCGACCGCGCAGTATTTCGCTCGCGCGCAAGCTCCAAGATACGGGCGAGCTCGGTGCTCATCGTCGATTCGGCCGCTGCTTTCGACGGGGGGCCGAACGTGACGCCAAGTCCGAGCAGAACGGTGTAGACCACCGCCCGCGAGGCGCGGATCACGGAAAAAGGGGACGGGAGGGGGCCAGCCCCTCCCGTCGCAGGGACAGGCTCAGAGGTGGGTGTACTTGGCGAGCTGACGGTCGTGCGCCATCAGCCGCGAGATCGTGGCGAGCATGTCGCCCGCAGTGGTCTCGTCGTGAGAGAAGATTTCACTGAAGTGACGCTGGGTCATCGACCGGAAGGCCGGTGTGTCCGCGTTGCTCACGCCGAGCAGGTAGGCGAGCGTATCGACGGATTCGCCCCCGCCCATCGCCATCTCGCGCGCGAGGCGGTCGATGTTGGCGCTGGCGAACATCGACGTGCGAGCCGATGCCGTGATGACGCCTTCCGAGCTGCAGCCGAGCGTACCGCTCGTTATGCCGAAGGTTTGGTTTCCGGACGTACCGTTGGTCGTTGCGCCGAGCACACGGGGTGCGAGGCCACTCTCGCCTTCCCAAAGCTGAGTGCCGAGGCCGCAGCCGATCTCGCTGTCGGCGAGTGCTGGAGCACTGCAGCCGAGAATCAGGGCGGTGGCCATCCATCCACGAAGAACTCTCATTCGCTTCCTCCTTGGAGTTGCTGGGGTGGATCGTGAATCCCCTTCCCCTTCCGCTTACGACCACGAGACGCTGGGATCAAGTGGAAAATCCGTGATTCTCTGCTCGCGGGAGGTGGCTCTTGCGTGGCGGTGGCCGTGCCCCGTTTCGTTCACGCTGCGGACGGAAGCGGACCGCGACGCCGCGGCTCAGTGGCCGCGGTCGTCCTTGGCGGTCACCTCGCCTCTCCAGGCGCCCGTGGCTGCGCCGCGGCGCTCGATGAACTCGCGAAACTGCTGCAGGTCGCGCTCGACGCGCTTGCCGAAGATTCCCAGCAAGGAGCCGGCGTTCTCGACGATCCCGTGCGGCTCGTAGTCCATCTGCACCATCACCCGCGAGTGATCGTCGTCGATGCGATGAAAGGTGACGACGCCTGCGTTTGGTGCGCCGTCAGTGGCGCGCCAGGCGATGCGCTTGTCGGGGATCTGCTCGGTGATCTCGGCGTCCCACTCTTCGATTTTGCCGGCGAGCTTCGCGCGCCAGTGCAGGCGGCGATCGTCGATCTGCTTCACTTCTTCCACATCCTCCATGAAGCGCGGAAACTGCTCGAACTGCGTCCACTGATTGTAGGCGACGGACGCGGGGACGCTGACTTCGACGGCTCTCTCGATGGTTGGCATGGATCTACCTCCTTGGTTGCTTTGCATTGCGTGGGCGACGGCCACCGAAGGTGGCGCGCCGCGAACGACTTGAACAGCTGCAACCTGCGTACCAAGGCGGATCCGGCGCCGAGCCGCGACATCTTCGGCGCGACCCCGTGGAGGTATTACGTGCTCGTTGTAAGGGGTCGCGGCACGACGGGGCAGCGGACCTGTGCGGTCGTAAAGGGGACCGTCCCCATGGTGCGCAAGCACCCTCCGGGCCGCTGCGCGGCCATGGGGACTGCCCCCTCCTTGCCCGGATGAGAATCAGGCTGAGACACGACTGCCGCGGAAATCGTTCTTGCGCGGGGTGTGACCACGGCGATACCGTGGCGCGATCCCAGCAGAGAGGCTCCATGATTCACTCGCTCGTCGTCGCTCTCATCGTAAGCGCTGTGTCCGTTCCCGCCCTGGCCGCCGACCGTGAAGCCGCCGACAAGGGCCAGTGCCGGCTCTCGTTCGCACGCAGCCTGCGCGCGTTTTCCGTGTCGCTCGCCTTCCGCAGCGGCATCTGTCACCGCGACCGCTTGCGCGGCAAGCTGTCGGCCGACATCGACTGCAACGACCCGTGGAGTTGGACCGAGGCGAGCTATCCACGCGGCGCAGGGCGCCTCGACCGGGATCTGCGACGCTTCGCCGCCGAGTCGGCGCACTGTACGCCGACGATCGACACCACCGAAGAGGTCGGCTACACGAGCTGCCCGGCGCCGTGCGAGGCCTTGCCGGTGACTACCTTTCCGGAGCTCGGCGACTGTCTCGTCTGCATCGCCCGCGACGCGACGCCGACCTACCTGAACGCCATCGTCGGTACGCCGCCCGTCAGTGGTGACCGCGATGCGCGCCGCTGCGAGATCGCCGTCGGGCACAACGTTTCGCGCTATCTCCACAAGCGCAAGAAGCTCCAGAACGGCTGCGAGTTCCTCACCGAGATCGCCAAGAACGGCTTCGTCGGCGTCGACTGCGTCGACATCGGCGCGCCGGGTCACCCCTACGAGCGTCGCATCAACCGGCTGCGCGGGCGCGTGGTCGACCAGGTGCGGCGCAAGTGTGCGAAAGCCGACCTCGCCGCTACCCTGGACCTCTGCGACGACGACGTCACCGCGGCTGGCGAGTGTGTCGCGTCTCTGGTGGACGACTGGGCGGCGCAGATCCACCCCAGCGCCTTCCCGCCGTTGCCCTGAAG
>CALJUJ010000488.1 GCA_937975525.1 uncultured bacterium | reverse complement strand
GCGTCGTCGGTTGCGGCCCTGGAAGCGCCCCGGATGGCTGGGGTGCCGAAGACGGCCACGGCGACATCCTCATCGCGTCGACGGCTCCGAATGGGGGCCGGGTGGCCGTCGAGTTCGACTTCTCGGAAGAAGTCGTTCTCGGCGCACCGCAGTGCATCGGCGGCGACGGGGACGAGTGCGACGGCGGCATCGTCCTCTTCGGTAGCGAATCGCCGGGCTTCGATGCCCTCTTCGAAGACGAGCCGGGCGAGGGCTTGTACGCCCTACCCGAGGGAATCGACGTGTCGCTCGAATTGGTCGATCACTCGCCCGAAGCATCGTTCTTCATCAACGGAACGCTGCTGGACA
This sequence comes from uncultured bacterium, assembly GCA_937975525.1. GTDB lineage: Bacteria > Desulfobacterota > Binatia > HRBIN30 > HRBIN30 > CALJUJ01. The sequence goes on along the minus strand of CALJUJ010000488.1, from coordinate 2,282 downwards.
CGGCCGGGGCGAGCGTCGTCCTCGGCAAATCGCGCGAGGGTCTACACGTCCATGGCGAGTTCCAACTGGCCTTCCCGGGCGGCACGGAGCCGGACGGCGAGTACTTCCTCACCTTTCGCCTTACCGCCGATTCACCGTCGTTCGCGGCATCCGAAGACTACGTGCTCGATCTCCACGCGGACGCCGAACACATGGACGAGCACGACGACCACGAGCACGAAGAACACGAAGGCGAGCACGACGACGAGCACGACCACTGAGCGCGCCTGAGGCAACGAGCCTCGCGACGATCTCATGAATCCATTTCCCCGCCCACTGCGGGACCGCTGGGGAGTGCGCGCACGCATCGCGGTGGTTCTCGTTTGCGCGCACCTGCTGGGTGCGTGGCTCACGAGCGGCCACCAAGCTGCGCATGCGGATGCGCATTCCGCTGGCGATTGCACGCTCTGCCGCGTCGCGGCGGAATCTCCCCTGCCCTGCACCGTCGAGACGAGCTTCGCACCGACTGCCGCGGTCGCGGCCGGACCACCACAGTCCAGACGTCGCCCGTGCCTCCGGCGCGTGGGCCGCCTACCGATCTCCACGGCGGCTAGCGCGTTCCAATTTCGTTCCGATCACCCTCTAGACTCGGCGCCCAGCCCCGCGGCGGAGCGCCTGGAGACACGACCATGCAACGATCGATCATTTTAACAACATTAGTAACTTCCATAACCATGTCAGCAATCTCCGCCTCTCTCGCCTCCGAGGATCACGACCACGGCGCCGCCGACATCACCATCCTCGTCGACTCCGGCGGCGACCTGGACATGGAGTACCCCTCCGACGAGCGGACCACCGTGCGCGTCGCCCCCTCCGCTCTCCCCGGCCTGTTCAGCTCGACGAGCCCCGGCTTCATCCCCGGCGAAGGCGCCGGCGTCGACGAGTTCGAGCTCAACGCTCCGACCGAGATCGAGGTCGAGCTCGTCCGCACCGAAGGACCCGTCACCTACAGCCAAAACTCCGTCACCCTGACCAATCCCGGCGACACCGTCGTCATCGGCCAGCACAGCTGCGCGATCGACGTCGACTCGATCTGCGAGGGCGGGAGCAACGACGGCACGGTCTGCACGGTCGACGGCGACTGCACCGGCGGCGGAACCTGCACGGGCACCTGCGAGCCCGATTCGTCCGAGCTCCACGATCACGGGGAATTCTTCCTCAACCTCATGACCAGTGATCACAATTCGTTCGGCGAGGGCTCGGTGACGATTCGCCTCAACGAAGGCGCCGGAACGTCCAACGGCTACGGCTCGTCCGAGGAGCTGACGCTGAAGGTCTCGAACGGCTACCTCCCGGCCCTCGAGCTCGACCCCAACGATCCGGACAGCGCCAAGAACGCGAACAAGTGCCGCAAGTCCGTCGCCAAAGAGGTGCGGCGCGTGACCAGCAAGCAGTACCAGCTGATCGGCAAGTGCCTCGACGCGATCTACGCGGCCGAGGAGCTCGGCAAACGTGCTTCGGCAGCCGTGAGAAAGTGTGACGTCGACATTCCGACGTGCAGCGGCGGGAGCAACGACGGCAACTTCTGCTCGAGCAGACGCGATTGCCCCGACGGGCTGTGCAGCGGCAACACCAGAAGCCTCGCCGCCACCCTCACCAAGCTCGTCGACAAGTCGGTCGCCAAGCTCGACAAGGCTTGCGACAAGGACAACGAAGGCTCCTACGAGCCGTTCAGCGAGAGTGGCGTCCGCACCCATCTGGGCATGGCCAGCTGCCGCACCCAGGAGCTCGCCGGCGCGACCTACAACAACTCGATCGACGAGATGGTCGAGGTCCTCAGCGCCTGCGACGAGGACGACAAGCTTTGCGTCGCCGGGCCGAACGCCGGAAGCTCCTGTGAGCCGACGCGCTGCGAGGATGGCGCCAACGACGGCCTCGCCTGCAGCGAAGACGCCGACTGCCCCGGAGGCGAGTGCCACGAGGCGGACGACTGCGACGCAGAGGCGGTCGAGGAGGCCGTGATCGCCGTGTTCCCCTGCCTCGAAATGAGCCAGATCGAGGAAGAAGACCACGACGACGACTGAACCCGGAAACCGCAACGTGCCGGGAGGGACGGTTCCCACCGCCCTCCCGGCGCGTCGCGCTCTACCCAAACCCGACGGGAGCCTTCGAAGATGTACCGCCTTGCCGCCGTGCTTTTGCTGACCCTGGTCCGACCCGCCGCCGCCCAGCACGCCGACATCCTGGCGTGGTCGACCGCATCCGGCGGCGGCGCGCTCACCATCGACCGGGACGAAGACGAG
>CALJUJ010000487.1 GCA_937975525.1 uncultured bacterium | reverse complement strand
CCGCGACGCGCTGCTGGCGCAGGTCGCGGAGCGCCTCGCCGGGCACCCCGACTACGGCCCGCTCGCCGACGAGGCCCGCGCCGCCGAGGTGCGGCTCGCGCGCGACGTGGCGCGGCGCGACGAGCTCGCCGCCGAGGCGAAGGAGAAGCTGCCGGCCTACGAGCAGAGCCGCCTGTTCGGGTATCTGTGGCGCCGCGGCTTCGGCACGGCCGACTACGCCTCGCGAGGGGTCGTCGCGCGCATGGACCGCCGGCTCGCCGGCTACATCGGCTACCGCGCGGCCGTCGAGAGCTACCGCTTCCTGACGGCGACCCCCGAGCTCGTGCGGCTCGAGGTCGAGCGCCGCACGACCGAGGTCGCCGGGCTGCGCGAGCGCGTCGAGGCGATCGAAGACGCGGTCGAGGCCGAGTTCGGCCTGCCCGCGGTGCGCGCCGACGGCGAGCGGCTCGGCCGCGAACGCGAGCGGCTCGTCGCCGAGGTCGCCGCGCTGCAAGAGCGCCTCGCCGCCGCGCACGCGGCGCTGCGCGACGAGGCCGGCAGCCGCGGCGCGTTCTCCCAGCAGGCTATCCGGCAGGTGACCGGTTTCCTCGCGCGCGCCGAGGGGGTGACGCTCGAGCGGCGCGCGAATGAGACGCCCGAGCCGGACGACGACCGGCTGGTCGAAGAGCTCACGGCGCACGCCGCCGAGCTGGTGCGGGTCGCCGACGAGGCCGGCGCGCTCGAGCGCGAGGCCGTCGCGCGCGACGCGGTCGCCGACGGCCTCGAGGACGTGCTGGTGCGCTTCCGCCGGCACGAGTTCGACTCGGGCCGCAGCGAGTTCCGCGGCCTCGACCTCGCGCGCTGGCTCGCCGGCGCGCGCGAAGGCCCGGACGGCGTCGAGGCGCTGTGGTCCGAGTTGCGCCAGCGCCACGCGTTCCGGCCGGCACCGAGGGTGCGGCACGTCGAGCGCACCAGCGACGTGCTGCACGGCATCGGCCTCGCGCTGCGCGTCGCCGGCGCGATCGCCGACGCGGCGATCTCGAGCGGCGGCCGCCGCCGCGGCGGTGGGTTCGGCGGCGGCTTCGGGGGCGGCATGCGCAGCGGTGGGGGCTTCGGCAGCGGTGGGGGGTTCTCGAGCGGCCGCGGCATCGGCGGCGGCGGGTTCACCAGCGGCAAGGGCTTCTGAGGGCTATGGCGTCCGGCCGCAGGGGCTTCCCGCGGCCGGCGTTCGCGGCCGAGGCTAGAACCGTTGCGCAGCACCCCGTTTCAGTGATGCCACGCCCAACAAGCCTGCCAGCCCGGCGACTGCCATGGTGGCGGCTCGCTCTCGCTCGAAAGCGCCCCCGAGGCATCCGCAGGGCCCATCGAGGAGCAGCCCCACGAGTAACGCCGAAGCTGCCAAGCCGACCACGATGGCCCCCAGCACTCCGATGGGCAGCAGCCAGCAAGTCACGGCCAATAGGCATTCTACCAACACCGCGAACCAGTAGGTGAGCGCCGAGATCGCGTAATCATGTGAATGTCCACCATGGATCTTCAGGCAAGCCAGCGTGACGCAGCCGCCCGATATCGCGAGACGAAGGCTGAGACGTTCTGATGCCCAGGCCTTCTCCATGACAGCCCTCGACCAGGTGAGACACCTACGACGGTGCGAGGAAACGACCATGAAGCCCTGTCCTAATGCAGGCTCAACTTCTTCCAAGAGCGATCCGCAAGCCTCAGAGCTTCGTCCACTTCCAGAACCCCGAAGTCGACCATGGTGCCAATCACCCACAGGGTCATCTCGCCCTTGCTCTTCCTGGCCGCCTGGTCGAGCTGTTGTGTGCGCGGCAGTTCATCGAGAGATGCAGAGAAGGTGCGCCCATCCCTTGTCGTATGCACGAAACCACCAGTCGCGCGCCCGAGCGCATTGACTATCGCAAGTCGCTCCGCGCGGCTCACGTCTTCGGGATCCTCGAGGCGCTTCTTGAAGAAGCGCAGCTCTGCGGCATAGATCTGCTCTTGGCGCCCCGTCAGATTGTCGCCGCGCCGTTCGGAGAACTTGCCAGACTCGACCCCGTCGAGCATCTCTCTGTGCATGGCATCCGCACGATCTCTCCAATTGCGTCGCACTGCCTCGCCCATGGGATCCGCTGACTCGGCGATACGTCGGAATTGAGACTCGCTCAACGGCACATCGCGCGGGTTCAGATCTTCACAACGCACGTATGACGCAGCATCGACCAGTGCCTCTGGATCTACGAGCGCAGTCGCGACCCACCATCCTCGACGGTGGCGTGGGAGAGACGACCACCAACTACTGACGCCAGGTTCGAGCACCACGGCATCGCCTCCGCCAGCGATTCCCGCGCCACCGGACTCCTTCACGGAAGTGGTGGTTGGATCGGCGCGATCTGCCAGCGTGCCACCTACCATCGCCGGCGCACGAGCAAGGTCAGGCTCGCCAACTGGGGGCAGCTCGCGAGCGCCGCCTCCCCAGACAGAAGGCACCACGATCTCAACCGCGCCGACTGCCATGAGACACAGCAACAGGACGGCTGCCACGATCAGCAGTGACTTTGCATTGTGAGAGCTCACGTTTCGAATCAAAAGAGATCACAGAGGCCGCCACACACGCCACACGCGACGGTCAGCGTATCCGAGCCCAAGAAGACGTCGCAGTCGGCCATTCCGTTGCCGGGTGTGTTGTCTTGATACCAATCAAAGGAAGTTGAGATCGAATCCCCGCACCCACGAAGGAGTGTAGAGTATGCACTCGTGCCATCCCAATCGGGAGGCGGGCCCGTGTGGGTCAGCAGCGGAACGGACCACAGACCGTCCTGGCACCATGTGACAGGTCCCCCGCCGACGAGGCCGCCAGGCCGGATGTCGGGACCGGCGGTGAATGAAAAACCGATACTGCCAGAGCACTCGCTTTCGAAGACGCATTGGGACTGATCGTCCTGGGTATGCACCTCCGTGCACTCGCACTCCCCGTGGACGGCCTGCGACCAGTCATAGGTCACGGGAGGGCCTTGGTCGAGCAGGTCGGTGATGCGCACATTGCAGAGCGCTTGGCACTCTGCAGGAAGCAAGCCAACGACGAGCTGGATCATTCCGAAACCAGCCGCAACAGCAAAAACGCCAGCGATGAGCTTTAGAAGCACGCCTTCCTCCGTTCTCCAATACGATTCATATGGATCGCAGTCACCTCGGGCATTAGCCCCAAGAGGAGGGGGGGGCACCCCTGCCCAGCAGCGAGCCGCTTCAGCCCAGACTTGAACGAGCGCCGTACGCTCTTCCGGTCCATCCCAAGCTCCTTCGCCGCGCGGTGAAACGACATTCCTGGCTCGATCAGTTTCATCGCAACCTCCCACTGCCGCCCCACCAACTTTTTCTTGCTCGCGCGCACAACCGCCTCCAAATCCGCCCGGTCGACCGCAGGGAGCATCGAGTCGGCTGACGCGTCGACCCAGGAGCTCGCCGCCTCCAGCACCCCCTCTGAATTCGTCACCGCTCCAGCGACTCCGCGCCGCGCAGCCAGCCGCCGCGCTTCGTTCTTCGCGACCGCGAACACCCAGGCTCGCACATCCGCCACTGGCTCACCGGACCGCACCTTGTTCTCCCACTTCTGAACGGCCGAGTCAGCGGCGTCCTCGACGAACTGACGCCGGAGCGTCACGTGACGAGCGCCGCGCACGGCGCTGCGACGGATCTCTTCGTGGTCGATCGGGGGCTCTTCCATGGCAGGCGCCGTTCTCCCCGCGGCGACCGGGAACGTAGCAACGCCTCCGACTTCGTCAACTGGCGGTAGCTCTTGCCCGTCTGGCGCCGTCGTGGTGCGCGCGCGGGATGCTGCGCACGGATGGTGGCTTCGGCCACCCGGCGGCCAGGGGCGTCGACGGCGTCTGCTACTTCGTTGGCATGCCCGCCTTCGACCACCGGCGGCAGTGCTGGCCGCACCCGATCGCCGGTGGCCAGCCGGCGCAATGCCCGGATTGGGGTGCCGGAACTCGACGACGCGGTCGAACGGCGCCGTCGGCCGGGTATCGCCACGGCGTCCGCGACCGGGCAGCATGTCCGCATGCCCGCGCTCTTGCGCCTGTGCGTCGTCAGCTGCTTCGCGGTTCCGCTCGCCGCCCAGGGCACGGCCGAGCACTACCGCCGCGCCGAGGAGCTGCCGCGGCGATGGCGCGAGGCGGTGCGCGCGTTCGATCCGGCGATCGAGTGGCTG
>CALJUJ010000486.1 GCA_937975525.1 uncultured bacterium | reverse complement strand
GAACCCGCCGAGGTCGCCGCCCCGCAGCGGCTCGGCCGCGGTCTCGAACAGCGCGTGGGCTTTCGCCCGCCGCGGGCAGCGCGGATCATCCAAATCGAGATTGGTGAGCACGTGCACGCCCGGTGCTAGATCGCGGCGCGCGATGGCAGGCGCTGCGTTGCCGAGAACCATCGCTTCTTCCGCGGTGGCCAACAAGAGATGAAAAGGGTTGTGGGCGTTGCCAGCGTGACCGCACACGCCCCGCGCCGCCGACTCCAGCGAGGGCTGCCGCAGGCAGTCGCCGCAGAGCTCGCCGCGCGAGCGCCGGGACGGGTCGGGTGCGGATTCGGTGCGTCGGTTGAGGATGCCGGCCACCATGCCGTGGCCGTTGATACCCAGCCAAGTTCCTCCGGCGACGAGATCGCGCCCGGCGAACATCCACGAATCCCCCTCCCAGACCGTCGGACCTGCCGTCGCCCGCGCGAGATACTCGTCGCGATTTGCGGCGATGGCCAGTGGATAGCGGTCGGCGATCCGAAACAGAACGGCGAGCGTGCACATGCGGCACCTATAGCACGCGCCTGCGGCGCTGCGTGCCGACCACGATCGTGCCGACGGCGCCGCGCCGGTGAATTGTCAGGGTAGTACCCCTATGTTAGCTTCCCCCGAGACCGAGCGGGAGCATCCATGTTCACTTCGATCGACGACGTCATCGAGAAATTCGCCGCTGAGCGCTACATCTGCGATCGTCGCATCGCGACCGTCGTGTACCTGGCGAGCGAGTTGCAGAAGCCGATCCTCGTCGAGGGCCCCGCCGGAGTCGGAAAGACCGAACTCGCAAAGGTGACCGCACGGGCGCTCGGTCACGATCTGATCCGCCTGCAGTGCTACGAGGGGCTCGACGAGGCGAAGGCTCTCTACGAGTGGGAGTACGCCAAGCAGCTGCTCTACACGCAGATTCTCAAGGACAAGATCGGCGAAGTCATCGGCGCCGCGCCCACGCTGGCCGAAGCCGTCGACCGGATCGCCAACGAAGACGACGTCTTCTTCTCCGACCGCTTTCTCTTGCCGCGACCACTCTTGCAGGCCGTATCGTCCGCCGAGCCGAGCGTGCTGCTGATCGACGAGATCGACAAGGCCGACAGCGAGTTCGAAGCCTTTCTGCTCGAAGTTCTCAGCGACTTCCAGGTCAGCGTTCCCGAGCTCGGGACGCTTCGTGCCCGCCACGTTCCCATCGTCGTGCTCACCAGCAACAACGCGCGCGAGATGTCGGACGCATTGAAGCGTCGGTGCTTGCACCTCTACATCGACTTTCCGACCGCCGATCGCGAGCTCGAGATCGTGCGCCTCAAGGTTCCCGACGTTCGCGACGAATTGGCCGAGCAGGTGGTTGCCGTCGTGCAGAAAATCCGCGACGCCGACCTCAAGAAGACGCCGAGCATCAGCGAGACCCTCGACTGGGCCAAGGCGCTGACTCTATTGAACGTCGGCCACCTCGACGATGCGCTCGTCGACGAGACGCTCAGCACGATTCTGAAGTACGAGGGCGACCTGCGGAAGGGTCAGGAAGAGCTGCGGGCGCACCTGGCCAAGCGCAAGGCCGAGGCGGCCGCCACCAGCTCGCCGGGCGACGACGCCAGCAAGGACATGCTGCACTGAAGCCGTAGGCGGTCGCGCGCGACAACCGCATGGACGACAAGATCGTCGAGTTCATCTCGCTGCTCCGGAGCAACGGCCTGCGCACGTCGCTGTCCGAGGACCTCGACGCCTTTGCCGCCGTGAGCCGGATGGGACTCGGCGATCGCACGCAGCTGCGCGACACCTTGCGTGCCACTCTGGTCAAGAGCACCCTCGACATCGCGACGTTCGACGAGCTCTTCGATCTCTACTTCGGCGGCCTCGCCGACGCGATGAAGCAGGTCGAGACCGCGTCGCGACAGGCGCTCCAGGTCGACGACGGGGACTACCAGGACCTGATCGACTCCCTTGCCGAGATTCTCGAGCAGATGGACGTCGACCTTTCCGACCTGGCCCAGCACCTCCTACAGGACGACACCGGGCAGCTCGAGCGGCGGTTGCGCGAAGCCGCACGCGAAGCCGATCTCGGCAACATCGAGCGTTCGTTTCAGGAGGGGCGCTACGGGCACAGCGTCGCGCAGATCCTCGGCATCGGCGGCCTGGCCCAGGAGCTCGAGCGCCTGAAGGAGCAGCTCGGCGATCTCGACCCCGATCTCCAGGAGCGACTCGCCAAGTTGATCGACCAGCGCCTGCAGGACCTGACGAACATGATCAAGCGGATGGTGCGCTTGGAGCTGCAAAAGCGCGACCAGACGCTGCGCGAGAATCAGCGCGAGCGATCGTTGGAGGACAAGAGCTTCTACTACCTGTCCGAAGAGGAAGTGCGGCAGATGAAGGAGGCCGTCGCCAAGCTCGCGCAGCGCCTGAAGAACGTCGTCGCAATCCGCCGCCGCAAGGGCAAGCGCGGCAAGTTCGATGTGAAGGCGACGCTGCGCCGCAACCTCCAGTACGGCGGCGTGCCGTTCCGCATCCAGTTCGACCGGCGCATCAAGGATCGGCCGCAGGTGATGGTTTTGTGTGACGTGTCCGACTCGGTGCGCAACGTCTCGCGCTTCATGCTTCAGTTCGTCTACTCGCTGCAGGACCTCTATGCCCGTGTGCGAAGCTTCATCTTCGTCAGCGACATCGGCGAGGTCACCCAGATGTTCGAGGAGTTCGAGATCCAGGAGGCTCTCGATCAATCTCTGAGCGGCGGGGTGATCAACATCTACGCCCATTCGGACTTCGGGCGCGCATTCCGCACCTTTCACCGCGATCACCTGGAGGCGGTCAACAAGCGCACCACGGTCATCGTCCTCGGCGACGCCCGCAACAACTACAACGCGGCGCACGAATGGGTGCTGCGCGACGTGAAACTGCGGGCCAAGCAGGTCATCTGGTTGAATCCGGAGAACCGACTGACGTGGGGATTCGGCGACAGCGAAATGGATCGCTACATGCCCCATTGCGACATCGTCGAGGAATGCCGCAACCTGAAGCAGCTGTACGCGGTCGTCGACCGCATGGTTCATTGAGGCGCGGGGCGCGGTCCAAGTCGTCGTTGAGTTGCACCGGCGATTCTTTCAAGATGCAGGGGAAAGGAGGTCGCGGTGAACCTCGACGATTCGGTGAAGATGACCGTAGGCGGCCTGACGCTCGACCCGGTGACGAAGGCGCCGATCGTGCTACTGCGCGACGAAGGCAACAAGTTCAACCTGCCGATCTGGGTCGGGCTGCTCGAGGCGAGCGCGATGGCAACCGCATTGGAAGGCGTGCCGATGCCGCGGCCGATGACCCACGACCTTCTGCACAACCTGCTGGGAGAGCTCGGCGCCCGGGTCGAGTGCGTGCAGATCACCGAGCTCCGCAACAACACGTACTACGCCGTGATCCACCTTCGTGTGGGCGACGACTTGCGTGAGATCGACGCGCGGCCGAGCGATGCGATTTCGCTGGCGCTGCGGACCAAGAGCCCGATCTACGTCGCTAAGACGGTCATCGAGTCGTCGAGCAGCCTCGAGAAGGCGGACGAGCCGGAAGGCGACGCCGACCTCGCGCACGTGTCGCGCGACAAGTGGAGCGAGATCCTCGAGAAAATGGATCCCGACGACTTCAAGTACAAGATGTAGGGTAGGGCGATGCTTCGCGCCGGGTACGCCGCGCTTGCCGGATGCTTCGGCCTACAGTACAAACGGGCGCTCCAATGGCCGAGAACCTACGCAAGGAACTGAAGCGCCCGGACCAATTCGTCACGACTGGGCAACAATGGCTCCGCTGGGCGGTCGAGCACCAACGTACGTTGATGCAGATCGGCGGCGGGGTGGTCGTCGTGCTGGCCGCCGTCGGCGGCTACATGAGCTACCAGCAGGCGAATTTGCGCCAGGCCAACGCCGAGCTCGCCGACGCGCTCAGCGTCCTGCAGGCCGAGCGCTGGCAGGAAGCTGCCGAGCAGCTGCAGGGCGTGGCCGGCCGTTGGTCGGGTAGCGCCGTCGCGCCAATCGCGCGCATTTACGCAGCACAGGCCGATTTGGAAGCTGGCAACCTCGATGCGGCGCGGGCGACGTTCGAGCAGGTGAGCGGCGACACCAGACTGCCGCGGTACCTGCGTCAGCAGGCAGCCTACGGCCTGGCGACGATTGCGGAACGATCGGGCGAG
>CALJUJ010000485.1 GCA_937975525.1 uncultured bacterium | reverse complement strand
TGCGGGCGCCTCCACAACTGGCCGGAACGCCCGAAACGCCTTCCGTTCGAGTGGCGACAATACGCGGACAAGCCTCTCGGCGATTTCACGATGCACGACGGCGTACCTCGGATGATCCGGCACTCCGAACCTCGCTAACGGACGGCGGCGCCGCTGCGCGTGGGACCGCGACGGCTCGGTCCGAGCCAACGATTCGCCGGCCCGCCGGAGGTACGCTGTCGCGGTAGCCGTTCCGGATGGAAAGCAGGGCACGCCTCAGTTCAGCAAGGTGCTCGTTCCAATCGGACTTCCGTGGCCCGCCAGGCTGAGCAGCAAGGGCGTCGAGGGCAGCCTCTGCGCCTCGCAGACGACGCCAAAGATCCGGCACCTGGGCTGCCCATTCAAGAGCGCCCGGTTCCCAATCCTCCGCGACGCCCGCGTGGAGCTTCGTCAAGTCGGCAACGGCCTCGTCGATCGTTGCGCGCTCACCAGTTTGCGAACCTGCAAAACCTGCAGAACCTCGGCTTCGATGGGTTTCGGAGGTTTTGCAGGTTCCCTGGGGGCTCCATTCGAGCCAGCGACGGGCGTTCATCCGAGCCTCCGAAGTTCAGGGTGGATACGGATTCGCGCCGACGGACGCCCGCCCTCCGGGCCGGTTGGGACCTTCTCGACGCGAACCCACCCGAGGTTCTCAAGGGCGTCGAGCGCATCACGTGTGACCCCTTCCGCCTTGAGCCCCTTCCAGCCGCGGGTGTACAGCTCCCGGAGCGTGATGCCATCCGCCACTTCGCCGTGCTCGATCCTTTCCGCGAGGAGCAGCATGGCCGCCCTCTGCGGGTTGGCGGTCGCATACAGCTTCGCTGCGTGGGTTCGAAGGTAGTCACACCACGCCGCGGCACGCTGTGCTGAGCGGAGTGTAATCGGGCCGGGGGCGGTTTCGCCGGGGAGCACCTCGACGATATGGAGGATTCCAGCGAGCGCCGCGAAGGTTTTCGGGAGCTTCGCCAGGTGCGCTTGCAGCCCCGGATGCGATTCTTCGTGTGCCGCTCGGGCAATGTCCCTCTGCCATTCGAGCGAAAGCTCTTGGGCGTCGCCGTCGGCGAATCGGAGCATCACGGCTCCGTCTGGTGTCCGCTCGTGGCCGGTGACGATCCGCTCTGCTTGAAAGTCGAGCAGGTCGTCGAAGAGCTTCTGCGCGGCCTCGGTCGCGTCGACGTTCTCGGTACGATCGACCAGCCGGGGTTCAGACGATTCTGGCATCACCATCATTCCGAATCGGGCGAGCAATCCATCGCCTCCGTCTCCGGTACAGTTTCCGAGGAAGCGTGCAAGAGCCGCCGGCTGAATCGTTCCGAGAACGGAAAGGCAAGCATGGGGCACGTGCACCATGCCCCGTCCCATGCGGTCGGCCGTGAAGTCTCCCTTTCCGCTCCATGCTTCGAGGTAGAATTGACGTTCGCCTTCTCGGCCTTTTCGTTCGAGCCCCGCAAGCAATCCAGCAATCTCGTCGCGACGAAGGAGTATCCCGTTAGGGTTGTCGCGCATGATCTCTTGGAGCCGCTCAAGCGTCGAATCGTTCGAAAGGAGTCGCCGGGGGTTCACATTGAGTCGGTTCAACTCGTCCACCAGAGCGGTGATTTCATCCTCATTTAGGCTCGACTCCTTCCGCGCCGCGTTGAGCTTGGCCTCCGCCACCGTGCGGGCGGCCTCTCTGGAGTTCTTTCCGAGATCGTGTTCGGCGAAGAACCGCGACTGGAACTTTCGCAAGAACCGATCGCCGGCATCCAGTGCTGCCGATTTTCGTTTCGATGGCGGTGCAATGATGAGGCCCCAGAGCGTCGGGAACTCGAACCAACTGTCGTATCGCTTGGGTGCAATCGCAATCTGCCGTCCGATGATCGCGCCGATCGAGACGAGCACGGAAACTGCCACCATTTCTGCTGCGACGTCGAGGCGTTCCGACTGGTCATCTACGTAGGTCTTGAGCGGTTCCGGCAGGAGTTCGGTCGGAATCGGCATTGCTTCATGTAGCGGCGGCAACGGAGAGCGCGGTGGCCATGACTGTAGTTCGACGACATCCTCGTCGAGCGCGACGAATCGGTCGTCGGTGAGAAACTCGTAGGGCTGCTCGTTCATGCCGCAGTTCCTTGCGCGTTCGCGGCCAGCCAAAGCTCTCCTACCTCGCTGAGTTCGGCGCGTTCGAGGTTCATGCGCTCCAGGTCGAGCCTGCCGGCCCGATCTACGCAGTCCCAGAGTCGGGATAGGAGCCGGTCGTCGTCGTGATCGGCGTCGCGCATTTGGGCGGCGATCTTTTCCCCTTCGACGTCGGCGGCATGCGCTTCGATCGCGAGTCGCATCGCCTCCCGGGAAGCCCAGCGTCCGAGTTCCCGGGCACGTCGTCGACCGGTCGCGCGCCGTTCGATTTCGGCAGAGTGGACCGACGTCTGCGGAGAGATCCCCGCGAGTTCCGCCGCGGTGCGGATCGCCGTGCCGGTCGAGGAATGTCAATCGGCGCCCAAATCTGACCCCCGATCGGCGTCCAATTTTGACCCCCTCT
>CALJUJ010000484.1 GCA_937975525.1 uncultured bacterium | reverse complement strand
CTCGACGATCCAGACGTTGTTGGGGCTGCCCTCGGCGCGTAGCTCGAAAGGCTGCGTCATGCCGCGGGTGGCGATCTGCGTCGGGTCGTAGGCGACGAAGCGTGGCTCGAGGTGCGAGTAGAGCCCGATGTACGCGTCGCCTCGTGCGGCGAAGGTCCAGTGCCCGGCGCGCACGACCTCGTCGAAGGCATCCTGGGGGAAGTAGGCATGCGTGTACGGCTCGAACTCGGTGATCAGGTCGAAGGGTGGCGAAGGGTTGGAACGATACTGCGGCGCGTAGATGTAGACGCCGACGTTCTCGTGCTGGCCGGCCCGGGGGATCGAAGCGGTGCCCGTCCATTGGCCCGGCTGGCCGTCGTCGCGCCAATCGGTGCTCGGCAGCGGGGGATGCCCGGGGTGCGTCGTGAACACCAGCGCGTCGGTGCCGAGCGTCGCCTGCCAGGTGTGGCTCTGGTTCGACCGCGAACCCTTCCGGTAGTCCTGCGCCGACGACAGCATGTACTTCGGCGTGCGGTAGGTCTGGATGTTGACCTCCTCGAGCAGGGCCATGGACACCGCGTGGGCGAGGTTGAAGGCGACCGTCTGGGCGATGCCCGGTAGCGCGGTGAGGTCGCGCACGGCGGCGAACTCGGTGAAGCCTTCGGTTTCCCAGAGATCGTACTCGTTGATGAGCGCGAGGGTGGCGGGGACGACCTGCCACGCGGTCAGGTTCGACATCGACCACCACAAGACGAGATCCTCTTCGGTGTCGTAGCCGAAGCCATAGGGATGTTGCGGGTTCGCCGAGATGGGCGCGAGCTCGTCGAAGACGATGCCCATCCGCTGGCGGCTGACGAAGGGCTCGTCGGTGGTGGCGACGTCGAGCAGCACCTGCGGCATTCGATACCCCGTGGCCCGCGCGAACATCGTCGCGGTGGTGTCGCCGCGGCCGACGTAGTCCTCTTCGCTGACGCCGAAGAGTAGCTTGATCACGTTGTACGTGTCGTGGTCGCGCGCCGACATCTTGTCCTTCTTGTACGTGCGCCCGTGGGTGCCGCCGAGTGCGCCGCGGAAGGAGTGCAGGGCGAGGTCGTAGATCATCACGTCGAGCGTCATGTTGGCGAGGCGCACGAGGTCCTCGTCCTCGGCGAACTCGACCAGGGCGATGAGCGCACGGAGGTCCTCGGCGTAGTAGACGTGCGAGATCCACTCGGAGAAGCCGAACCGGGCCCGCAGGGAGAACCAATCGAGGAGCCGAGCCCGTGCGTGCGCGCGGTGCTGCGCACCCGTCATGCCGGTGGTGGTGAACACCGTGTCGGGGAAGAGCTGACCGGCGAGAAGCTCGCACGTGTGGAAGGTGACGAGGTGGTTCTCGGTCCAGTACCACATGTCGTCGACCACGCCCTCGGGCGTCGGCTGGCTGTACCAGTACTTGAAGCCGAGCACGCTGGCCTCGGCCTTCTGCCACGTGGATTCGCTCACGTAGGGATGGCCGCGGTACGGGTAGAGCGCGGTCAGCAGGCGCAGAATGTCGAAATCGCTCGTGTCGCGCCGGTGGGCGTACGTGGTTGAGCATGCTGGCGATATCGCAGCTGCATACCGCCGTTGCAACGAGGTTCGATTCGGCCGACCAAGAAATCGGCGCCCCCCGCCCGGGGAAGGGGGGGCGGAGGGCGCCGGCTCAGCAAAGCACCCAGCCTATGGTGCTCCACCGATACGAGGGGAGGCGCAGCACGACGCGTGCCATTCGACGGGCGCCGCGACAGCCACGCGTGCCGTCGACGCAGCGGGCGTCGGGGCGCTCGGCTGCCGGATCACTGGGCAGACGCTGCCCGCTGCATGATCAGATCCGCGTCGCCGGCGACGGGTCATGCCGGGGCAGCCTGCGCGTTCGCCAGAGGGACCGCGGCCGTCGCGGCGACGCCGTCGTCGGCCGGGTCGGGGACCGTGTCGCCGGGAGCGTCGAACGGTCGTTGTTTGAGGCGCAGGTCGTAGGTCACCCGCGCGCCGTACGCCCCTGGCGCGTCGGGGTCGACGCGGACCTTGTCGAAGACGAGGAGGCGTGTGCCGAGCTGAAAGCCCTCGCTCAGGTCGTGCGTGACCAGGAAGATGGTCATGCCCGTCGAGCGCCACAGCCGCAGGATGAGCTCGTGCATGGCGGCGCGCGTACCGGGGTCGAGCGCGCCGAACGGCTCGTCGAGAAGCAGGATCTTGGGTCGGCGCATCAAAGCCTGGGCGATCGCCAGGCGCTGCTGCATGCCTCCGGATAGCGAAGCGGGATATGCGGCGCGGGCTCGAGTGAGGCCGACCGCTTCGATCATCTCTTCGGCTTGCTCGACCGCGCGGCGCCGGGCCGCTCCGAACAAGCGACCGAGCAGGCGGGATTGCTGGAACTCGAGACCGACGATGACGTTGTCCTGCACCGTGAGGTGCGGAAACACCGAATAGCGCTGGAAGACGACGCCACGGTCCGGATTCGGTTCCTCGTCCATCGGCTCGCCGTCGAGCAGAATTTCCCCCCGGCTCGGCCGCTCCTGCGACAGCAGCATCCGCAGGAACGTCGTCTTGCCGCAGCCGCTGGCGCCGACGATCGAGCAGAATTCGTGGCGCTCGACCTCGAGGTTGAGGCGTTCGAGCACGACGTCGTCGCCGTACGTCTTCCAGACGTTGCGCACCGAGATCAGGCTCATGACCGCGAATCTCCAGTGACCGCCCAGGGAAAGGCGCGCCGCGACAGAGAGCGTAAGCCCAGGTCCATCGTGTAGGCGAGCAGCGTGATCCAGGCGACGTAAGGAATGATGACGTCCATCGCGAGGTAGCGGCGCACCAGAAAGATCCGGTAGCCGAGCCCGTCGGTGGCGGCGATGGCCTCGCTAGCGATCAAAAACAGCCACGCCGGCCCCAGCGACAGGCGCACCGCATCCACGAGGCGCGGCAGGATCTGCGGCAGCACGACGCGAGTCACGATCTGCCAGGTCGAGGCGCCGAGCGTCTGCGCCTTGATGAGCTGCTCGTTGGGGATCTCGCCGACGCGTAGGGCGACGTCACGCACGAGAAAGGGTGCGATGCCGACGATGATCAGCACGACCTTGCCGGTCTCGCCGAGGCCGAAGACGATGAACAGAATCGGCAGCAACGCGAGTGGCGGCACCACCGAGACGACCGCGACCAGGGCGCGTAGCGCCGCGGTCACGTACGGAAGCAGGCCGATGGCGATGCCGAGCACCAGGCCGATGGCGACTCCGGCTGCGAGCCCGAGCCCGAGTCGCTCGAGGCTCGCAGCCGTATCGCTCCAGAGCAGGTAGTCGCCGCTGCGCTTGTCCGCCTCGAAGGCCATGCGCTGCGCCGTCTCGACGAACGATGCGGGCGCCGGCAGCAGCTTGTCGTTGGGGTTCTCGGCGAGGCGGACCGCCGAGCCGGCGACGTAGGCGAGGACGATCAGAAGGAAGGGGGCCACGGCCAGGTGCATGGCCGCCAGGCGGCCGGGCCGCCGATTCAGGAGGCGCGCCATCGTCCCGCCGCCGTCACCCCCGGCTCAGAGTTTCCCCCCGGCTGCCATCTCCATGTAGCTCGCGTCGAAGCGGAACTTGACGTTGCCTTCGTCGCCCATGACCTTGCCGTCCGGGAAGGCGATGCCGACGGCGTCGGCGCTCTTCGCTCCTTCGCCGAGGAGCCCGTGCGCGAAGAGGAACGTACGGACGTAGTCCATGGTCTTCGGCAAGTCGGAGCTCTTGGTGAAGGTCACCGCCTCGCCCGGCGCGTAGAACATGCGCGTCGTCGCCAGTTGGCTGTCGAAACCGGCGAGGTCGGTGCCCGCGGCTTTCGCCATCGCCGTGCGCACGGCTTTGCCGGCTTCATCGTCTTTGGCCATCGTCGCCATCAGCTCGTACCAAGCGCCGACGAGCGCCTTGCCGAGCTTGGGATTGTCGGCGAGGGTCTTGGTGTTGACCACCATCAGGTCGATGATCTCGCCGGGAATCTGGCTCGAGTCGAAGAGCTTCTCGGCGCCGGGGAACTTGAGAACCTCGGTCAGCTGTGGGTTCCAGGTGACGACGGCTTTGACGTCGTCCGCGCTGGTGAAGGCGGAGACGATGTCCGCGTCCGACGTGTTGACGACGGTCAGGTCCTTCTCGGCGAGCCCGACGGACTCGAGCCCGCGTGCGAGCAGGTAGTGCGAAACCGAGAGCTCGACGAGATGAACCTTCTCGCCCGCGAGCGTCTTCAGGGCCAGGCCCTTCTTGGCGACGAGGCCGTCGTTGCCGTTCGAGAAGTCACCGACGATCAGCGCCGTCGAGTCGACGCCGCCCGCAGCCGGGATGCTCAACGCGTCCATGTTCGTCATCGAGCAACCGTCGAACGCGCCGGCCGTGAACTGGTTGATCGACTCGATGTAGTCGTTGATCTGGACGATCTCGACCTCGATGCCGTACTTGTCCGCCCACTTCTTCATGATGCCGGAGTCGGCCAGGTGCCCCCACGGCATCCAGCCGACGTAGATCGACCAGGCGATGCGAAACTTCGATTTTTCGGCCGCTTCGGCCGGAGCCACGAAGGCCGTGCAGGTCATGGCGAGCGTGAGGGCGACGGCCCAGCGTTGGATGGCGAACATGCGAGATCCTCCTGTGTCGATGGGTTGGCCTGCGGCCGAGGCGCATCCCTCCGGTCGCGATCTCGAGCGGTGCACGCAGCGTGCCACGGCACTCTGATGAGGGCTGTATCGTCCCAGACGGCCCGAAATCGACCTTGGCACCCGCGTGCTCCCGCGCTGGGCATGCCTTGCCCATTTGCTGGGCATCGATCGCGGACTCCAACGCCCGTAGAGTCTCAGTTTGATTCTGGCGAACCGCAGGGGACCGTCCCCCTCTTGCCCCGAAGGAAGTCAGGCTGAGCACGACCCCGAGGCCGGCCGGCGTTGACGTCGTGGCGCCGTTTCCGTCATGTGAGTTCCGGAGGCCCCAGACTCATGAAGCGTGAAATCGAGATCGGAGCGGACGAGGCCCGCGTGTTCAGCGTCCTCGTCGAAAAGTCGCTGACGACCCCGGACCAGTATCCCCTGACGCTCAATTCGACCACCACCGGCTGCAACCAGAAGAGCAACCGCAATCCCGTCCTCGACCTCGAAGAGGATCGCGTCTTGCACGCCCTCGACCGCCTGGAAGAGCGCTATCTGGTGCGGCGGGTGTTCCCGGGCAACAGCCGCGTCGAGAAGTTCTGTCACAACGGCAAGGACGCGCTTGGGCTCGACACGCCGAAGCTCGCGGTGCTGGCCGAGCTGCTCATGCGCGGCCCGCAGACGGCGGGCGAGCTGCGCGCCCATGCCGGGCGGATGACGTCGCTGCCGAGCCTCGACGAGCTGGCGCAGATCCTCGGCGATCTGATCGGTCTCGATTTCGTCGAGCGGGTGGCGCCACTGCCCGGCTCCCGCGCCGAGCGCTTCGCGCAGAAGCTCAGCCCGGGGCTGCACCCGCTCGATGCCGGGGGCGGAGAGCCTGCGCCGGCACGCCCGGCTCCGTCGCCCGCCCTCGAGGCGCGCGTCGAGCAACTCGAGGCCGAGGTCGCGCGCCTGCGCGATCTGCTCGAATCCCTGCAGCGGGCGGGTCACTGAGACGCATCCGACGGCCCCCGAGCCTTGTCCATGCTCGATTGATGGTTACCTTCCGACGAGCACGGAGGTCGTATGGACATCAATCGCTTCACCGAAAAGTCTCAGGAAGCCCTGCGCAACGCCCAATCGAATGCGTCGCGTCGTCACCACCAGGGCGTCGACGTCGAGCACCTGTTGGTGGCCCTGCTGGAGCCGAAAGAGGGTCTGGCCCGCGCCATTCTGCAAGCGGTCGGCGGTAGCCCGAAGGCCATCGAGGAAGGCATCGGCAAGGCGCTCGACAAGCTTCCCCAGGTCAAAGGACCGTCGGGAGGCCCCGAACAGATCTACATCACCCAGCGGCTGAGCCAGCTGCTGCAGCGCGCGGAAGACGAAGCAAAGCAACTGAAGGACGAGTACGTGAGCGTCGAGCACCTTCTGCTCGCCGCTCTGGAGAGCGGTGGCGAGGCTGCTCGCGCGCTCGCCGACGCCGGCGTCAGCCGCGAC
>CALJUJ010000483.1 GCA_937975525.1 uncultured bacterium | reverse complement strand
CCCACCTCAGCCGTGCGCCGATCCAAGTCGGCACCACAGTCGATCATCCCGACCCGCCGTGCGAGTTCGATCGCGGTCTCGAGCTCCAACAGCGAGCCGTAGGCGATGCCGATGAAGCGGGCGAATTCGCGCCCGCCTCGCCCGTAGCCCTCGGCGAGGTTCATCGGCACGGAAGCCGCCGCCCGCTTCATCTGCGATGCAAGCCCGAACCGCTCCTCGGCGGGCAACCTACCTGCCAGCTCGTAAACGGCCTCCATCAGCTGCATCCCCAACTCCCACGCCCGGAGACTGCGATATCCGACCACGCGGCTCATGCCACGAGGGTGCACGATGGCAACGGCTAAGGTAAGGCCGTCGTCAGTGTTCAGTTCTCAGGATTCAGTTCTCAGGATTCGTTGGCAGTCTTCAGTGGGCAGCGGTTGCCAGGGCGCCGCGTGTGCGCCCTGACTACCGAAAACTGCCAACGGAAAACTGAATGAGCCGTCTGGGACTCGAACCCAGGACCCTCTGCTTAAAAGGCAGATGCTCTAACCGGCTGAGCTAACGGCTCGCGCGGGCGTTGCCGCTGCTCCTTGAAGTGCCAGTTTTTGCCGCCCCAGACCAGACCCGCGCGGGCGGTGCGGGGATCGTCGCTCAGCGGCCGTAGTAGTCGGGCCGCGGCGGGATGCCACCGTAGTAGTCGCCGCCGTCGCGCAAGCCGGCGCGGTAGCCTTCCTGGTAGGCGCGCTCCGCCGGCGAAGGGGGGTTCGGCGACGCGTAGAACGCGTCCGGGTAATAGCGCGGCTGCGGCGGCGCGTAGTGGTAGTGCACCTGCGCCGGCGGCGGCGGCGCTTGCTGCACGACGTACGTCGTCCGCGGCCGATTCAAGGCGTCCACCAGAATCGCCGTGCCGATCACCGCACCGGCAACACCCAACGCCACGCCGACGCCCTTGTGATGGTGGTGATGGTGGTAGCTGCCGTAGTGCCCGCCGTAGCGGTAGCCGCGGTCCCAATGCCCGGCGTACGCCGTCGTCGCCGTCAACATCGTCGCCGCCAGCGTCATACCCATCATCGTGCGCAGTCGCATCGCCTCGTTCCTTTCTCCGCAGCCCAGCCGATCTTTCGCGCCGGCTGCGCTCGACGCACCTACCTCGCCCCTACCAACGTTCGCCGTCCGAGAAAGTTGCGCACGCACCCCGCACGCTTCGCGACGCGGCACCTGCCATGCGCCCCTACCTACCCGACTGGCAGCCGCGCACGACCATGATTCCAGCGACTTGCAGCGCCGCAAGGCCGACCGGCTCCCGCCCCGCGCCGCCCCTTGCCGACGCGCAACGCGCCTCGTTGGCACGCGTCATGTTTCCTCTTTCGGCCATGATCTACCGACTCGAGATGTACGCAGGATACGTTCTCGCGGCCGTGTGGGGCTGGGCCGGCGGCATGTGGATCACCCAGGCCGTCGAAGCCTGCGCGCGCAGCGGCTGCTGAGAGTCGCTCTCGCCGCGCTCACGCCGCCAGGAAGCGACGCGTGATCGACAGGCCCCTGTAGCGCCGGTCGTCGTGCAGCCAGTGCCCCGCGCCTTCGATGTTCTGGACCTCGTAGTCGGGAAACGCCGCCGCGCGGCCGTCTTCGACGGGGTCCTCCGCCCATGACTCGGTGCCCCGCAACAACAACACGGGGCAGGTGATCCGCCCCCAGAGCTCGCGCGCATCGCCCATGTTGAACAGATACGGTGACGTCGCGCGCACGTAGTTGTCGAACTTCCACAGGTACGTGCCGTCCTCGTCGCGATACGAGCCGTACACGGTCAGATGCCGCGCCTGCTCCGGCGTCAGCCGCGGATTGGCCGCCTGCATGCGCTCCACCGCCTCGTCGAGGCTCTCGTAGCGCCGCGGCCGGCGCCGCGCCAGGTCCTGCATCTCGCGCACCCACCTGTCCATGCGCTCGTGCGGCGGCACGTCGCGAATCATCCGCGGCGGCGGCCCGAGCCCCTCGATGGCGACGAGCTTGCGCACGCGGTCGGGATACACTCCCGTATACTGCAGGCTGATGGCGCCGCCGAGCGAGTGGCCGATGATCGTGATCGGGAAGCGCCCGAGCTGGTCGAGCAGGCTGGCGACGTCGAGCACGTAGTCGACCATCGCGTAGCCGCCGCCGATGGCCCACTGCGAGTCGCCGTGGCCGCGCAGGTCGGGCGCGATGATGTGGTAGTCGCCGCGCAGCGCCTCGGCGACGCCGTCCCAATTGCGGCAGTGGTCGCGGCCGCCGTGCACGAGCAGCAGCAGCGGCGCGTCGGGGTTGCCCCAGTCGGCGTAGTGCAGCTTGAGGCGCTGCGAGTAGAAGTAGCGAGAGGTGGGGCCCATGGCCTCGGGTGAGTCGGCCGGGCGCGTCGCGGCGGCCGCGCCCGCCGGCCTCAGATGACCTGGTCGATGGCCTTCTGCAGTTGCGCCTTGGGCTGGGCGCCGACGATCTGGTTGGCGACCGTACCGCCCTTGAAGAGGATCAGGTTGGGAATGCTGCGCACCCCGTAACTCGACGGAGTGCCTTGATTGTCGTCGACGTTCATCTTGACGATCTTGAGCTTGCCCTCGTACTCCGTGGCGAGCTCGTCGAGCACCGGCGCGATGGCCTTACAAGGTCCGCACCACGGCGCCCAAAAGTCGATCAGCACGGGCACCGACGACTGGAGCACCTCGGCCTCGAACGTCGCATCGTTGACTTCCTGCACGGCTCCCATGAGAGCCCTCCTTTCTCGTCTCGCCGCATGCCGCGGCGGCGCTGCACAACAGAGTGCCCAAACGTACTCAGGGGCTTTCGATGCCGCAAGGTACGCTCCGGTTTCACCGTGGGCCGCGCGGACCACAACCGCGGCCGCGGCATCTCAGTGATGAGTGACGGCCTCGGCCGACTCCATGCCGATCAGGTCGGATAGCGCCTCGACGCCGGGGCCGAGCGCGTTCTCGAGGACTTCGGTGAGAATGTGCTCGGCATCGGACAGGTCGTCGGAGGTGAGGACGCTCATGTCCTGGTGCATACCGTGCAGCGCCCAAATCACCATGCGGATCCGGCTGCGGGCCTCGTCGAGCAAACGCAGGGCCTCCTGCGGATCGATGGTGGCGTCGTCGTGCGCGTCGTCGGACATCGTGAGCTCCTTCCAGCGAAAGCTGTGGACAGGTCGCCATCCTGCACGCGCGCTTCCGCGAGAGCAAGCGACGAACGATCGGGGCGTGTCTCCGTTCGATTCTGGCAAACCCAAGGGGACTGCCCCCCGTTGCCCCGACGAAGATCAGGCTGGGACACGACCCGATCGCAGGGCATGGGCCGCTTCGATTCCGCTCGCGGCCGCAGGCGGACGGGCCCGGGTGCCGCACCGCCACCCGCCGGGCGCATGCGCCTCCTGCGGACGTTCCCCTCTCGTCGGCTCAATCGCTTGCGGTATCGGTCGCGACCGGCGCCGCGCTGGGGGAAAAGATCGAGATCTCCTCGGCGTGGGCGAGCAGCTCGCGGCGCACGCGCTCGACGAGGGTCGAGCGCATCTGGCTACGGCGCTCGATGTGGCGGGACTCGCGCAGGGCGAAGC
>CALJUJ010000482.1 GCA_937975525.1 uncultured bacterium | reverse complement strand
ACCTGGCACCGGTGGTGGTCGTCACCGAAGTCGCAACGATCGAGGTATGCGCAACGGGCGCCTGTGACTTCGAGCACGTCGTCGCCGGAGCACCGCAGCCCGGGCTCTGGTTTGCGACCGTCGGCACGTTCGACACGCGCGCGATCGGCATCCGCGACGTCGCGGTCACCAACGTCCTGACGATCGACGACGACTAGTCGGGCGGTGCCCCGACCCGACTCCCTACCGGGCCGCTCCCCGTCGGGTCGCTCAGCCATCCACGCGTGAAAGCTCGGTTCGAGTCGAACGAGCCCTCGCGGTCATCGGTCAATGGGACGTCAGGGCGCCGCGTAGGAAGGCGCGGGTTTCGCGCTTGCGCTGCGCCAGCGCGGCAGGCGACCACGGCTCGGCGGCGAGGACGTCGCTGCCGATGCAGTGCACGGTCGCCGGATAGAAGATGGCGACGCCCATGAAGTTCACGAGGGTATGGCGGACGTCGACGCGGCGGATGGCGCCGGCGCGCCGCGCCGCCTGGAGCCATTCTCCGATGGCGACGAGGATACGCTCGATGATGCGCCCTGCCCCTTCGCCGCCGAGGCCGAACTCGCGATTGGCGACCATCAGCCGGGTGAGCAGGCGGGCGGCGCTGCGCTCGTGGGCGAAGTGATCGACCAGCGCGTCGGACAGCTCGAGGATCTGCTCGAGGTCGGGCGGGCGGCCTTCGATGCGTGGCGCGACGACGTTCCAGATGCGCTGCGCGATGCCACTGAAGACTTCGTGGGCGAGCTCGTCCTTGCCGCGAAAGTGGTGGAACAGGGTGCTCTTGTGGAGGCCGACCCGGTCGGCGACCATCTGCAGGCTCATGCCGTCGTAGCCACGGTCGGCGAGGAGATCGAGCGCCGCGTCGAGGATACGCTGACGCGGGGCGGAAACGACCGCCAGGGGCCGAGCGATGTTGCGAGCCGACATGGGGCGCAACCTGACAGAGGGCAGCGGCCCGAGGCAAGCCGCCCCGCGCCGTCAATCCGGCAGGGTGTTGGTGCGGGCGATGGCGCCCAGCCAATGCGCACTGGGCTTGGGCGTGCGCAGCTGCGTCGCCCGATCGACCGCGATCAGCCCGAACTGCGGGCCGTACCCGAAGAGCCACTCGAAGTTGTCGAGCAACGACCAGTAGTAGTAGCCGCGCACGTCGATGCCGTCGCGGATGCAATCGGCAACCGCCGCCAGAGCAACCTGCTCGTAAGCGATGCGTTGCTCGTCGTCGGTCGTGCCGATGCCGTTCTCGGTCACGTAGATCGGCACCCCCGCCTTCTCCCACGCGTAGCGGACCGTGGCGCCGATCGCCTGCGGCCAGAACTCGTAGCCCATGATCAGCAACGGCACGCCGTCCTCGGCGGGAAGGACCCCGTCGGGACCGAAGCGATGGCGCGAGTAGGTCTGCACGCCGACGAAATCGTCGTTGCGCGCGGCCTCGAGGAACGGGTCGAAGCTCTCGGCCAGCGCGCGGTGGCGGTGCTCCTCGCCGCCGGGGACGGCCTGGTAGTCCTGCATCGCCAGGGTGACGCCGACCGGGTAGTCGCCGGGGCCGCTCTTGAGAACGTCGCGGGCGCGGACGTGCGCCTCCAGCATCGTATCGCGGATCTTCATCGGATGGCCGAGGAAGAACGGGCCGAAGCGGTCGAGCGTCGTGCCGGCGCGTTGTGCGGCGGCAGCGACGAACGGCGCGGCGCCTTTGACGCCGCCCTCGGGAAAGATCCCGGTGACCTGCAGCGTCGCCACCAGGTTGGCTTCGTTGATGGTGCAGCCGATGCCGATCAGGTCACCGAGGTGGCGCGCCACCCGCTCGCAGTACCGCAAGAAGCGATCGACGTTGCGGGTATCCTCCCAGCCGCCGTCGGCGGAGAACCACAGGGGCGAGGTGAAGTGGTGGAACGTGACGCAGGGGATCAGCCCGTGCTCGAGGCAGCAGGCGATGACCCGCCGGTAGTGGTCGAGCACCGCCGTCGAGAAATGCCCTTCGACCGGCTCGACGCGCGCCCATTCCACGGAGAAGCGGTACGAGCGAAAGCCGAGCTGGGCCAGCAGGGCGATGTCCTGCGGGTAGCGATGCAGCTGGTCGCAGGTGTCGCCCGAAGGCTCGGCGAACAGCGTATCGGGCATGTGCTCGAGCAGCCAGAAGTCGGAGGCGGTATTGTTGCCTTCGACCTGATGGGCGGCGGTGGCCGTACCCCAGACGAATCCCTCGGGGAAGGTGAAGCTCATGAGGATCTCCGCGCGTTGCGATTCAGGGCACGGCGCTGTCGTTGGTGTAGGGCTCGTAGTCGCGACAGATCTGACCGCGCAGCGCGTTGCAGGCCGGAATCTCCTCGTGCAGCTCGATTCCCGCAACCAGCGGCAGCAGCACGAACGAGACGCGTTCGGGGCTGCGCTCGACGTAGTGGTGCACGTCCCCTTCGTAGGTGGGGTTCTCGTACTCCCATAGGGGCGAGTCGCGACCTGGCGTATCGATGATCAGCCGTAGGCGCGAGCCCGCGTGGAAGGGATGAGCGAACGGGCGGATCGGCACCTGCACCTCGACGAACTCGCCGGGCACGAGCGGCGGGGCAGCCAGCTCTTCGAGGTAGCTGTACTCGATCAGGAACGTGTCCGACTCTTCCTCGAACAAGCTGTTGCGGTGCGTCAGGTTGAAGACGCCCGACTGGATGATGGTCTCGGTGCCGTCCGCGCGCACGTCGGTCAGCGTCACTTCGACGTTGGCGAGCTCGGCGTCGCTGGCGAACCAGAGATTCGCGTAGCCGCCGTTGCCGGCGACCACGAGGTCCTCGGCGAACGGCTCGGTCAGATAGGACAGCGCCGTGCCGGCGACCGGCGAGGGCCACTCGAACTCGATGTCGGGGAACTGAAAGTCGCCTGCACCCGACGACGAGTAGCTCACGTCGCCGGCCGCGGGGTCGTGCTGGTAGCGATCGACGCCGCCTTCGACGGGCGG
>CALJUJ010000481.1 GCA_937975525.1 uncultured bacterium | reverse complement strand
TCCGCGACGGGTTGCTGTGCGAAGGCAAACGAGCAGCACGCCCAGATCATGGCTGCCGCTGATCGCGTAGATAGCGCGGCCGGGCGTGCGGAGGAAGCTGCAAACCGGGCGGCGGCTGCAGCGAAGAGCGCTGCGGAGTCGGCGCAGCGCGCTGAGGCAGCAGCCGATCGTGCAGGCAAGGCATTCGACAAGTCGATGTACAAGTGATCCGCGCCGCGGCTGAGCCGCGGTACGGAATCGCGATTTGCAAAAGGGGACAGTCCATTCGGGCTGGCCCCTTTTTTTATTCCCCGCCGACGGGGAAGGTCACGATCGTCTTGATGGCGCTGCGGTCGGTGGCCGCGACCTCGTAGGCGCGCGCCGCCTCTTTCAGCGCAAAGCGGTGGGTGACGACCTGAGATGCCTGGATCACCCCGTCGGCGATCAAGCGCAGCGCTTCGCGGGTCTCGACGGGGCCGCACGAATAGCTGGGGATGAGCCGGATCTCGCGGAAGTACAGCTCGTTCGTGGAAATCGCGAGTGTCGTCCCCGGCGGCGTGCCCATGAACTGTATCACCGTACCGCCCTTGGCCGCGCAGCGGATACCGATCTCGATCGCTTCGGTCGTGGCCGGACCGGCGATCACGATCTCGGCGCCCTCGCCATCGGTGACGTCGGACACCGTCGCCGCCAGGTCGTGCTGGCTAGCGTCGATCACCACGTCCGCACCGAGCGCGCGTGCGCGCTCGCAGCGCGTGGCGACCAGGTCGGCCGCGATGATCTGGCGCGCGCCCCGGTGGCGCGCCAGCACGACGTGCAGTAGGCCCATCACTCCCAACCCGATGATGAGAATCGACGAATCTGCCGTGCGGCCGGCGCGGTCGAGCGATTTGACCACGCAGGCAGCGGGCTCGGTGAGTGCGGCGTCCGCATCGCCGACGTGCTCGGGTATCGCGAGCGTATCGTGGGCCAGGTTGACGGCCGGCACCAGGAAATACTCGGACATACCGCCCGGGACGATCTGAGACGCCCGCCAGGTCGGGCACTGCACGAACTCCCCGCGCCGGCAGGCTCGGCAGTCGAGACAGGGGGCGTGATGATGGACGAAGACGCGTGTTCCCGGTGCGAGCCGAACACTGTCGTCGCCGACCGCTGCGATCTCGCCCACCGGCTCGTGTCCGAACACCAACGGTGCCTTCTTGCGGATGTACCAGGGGACGACGTCGCCGGAGCAGATGCCACAGGCGCGCGCGCGCACCAGGGCCTCCCCGGGGCCCGGGACGGGCACCGGGTGGTCCTCGATGCGTACGTCGAGATAGTCGTAGAGCTTCGCGACCTTCATTCTCGTCGTGCGGCTCACGGCAAGACCGCGAGCTTCACGCCCTTGCCCGCGCGGTGGTCGTCGAGTGCCGCCGGAAGGAGGGTCAATGGATAGGATGCGGTGATCAGCCGGCGGGCGGCGCATTCCGGATGGCCGAGCATCTGCCATGATGCTTCGACGTCATGTGGCGTGAAGTGAAACGGGCTGCAGAGCTGCAGCTCGTCGTAGTGAAAACGCTGGCTGTCGAGCCGAAGCTCCGTGCCCTGCCGGCAACCACCGAAGAAGATCACCTGGCCGCCGCGCCGGGCAAAGGATGCGGCGCGATTCCAGACGTCGATCTGGCCGGTGCACTCGACGACGAGGTCGGCACCGCGGCCCTGCGTAGCGCTGCGCACACGCTCGAGAGCCGTGTCGAGGTCGTCGACGATGACGGTGTCGGCACCGACGTCGAGGGCATGGCGGGCGCGCTCGGGATTGCGGCCGACGACGTGGATGTCCCCGGCGCCGAGCGACCGCAGCGCGCAGACGTGGAGCAGGCTGATCGCCCCCGCCCCGAGGAGCACGACGCTCTCCGGCTCGTGCACCCGCGCCTGCGCGAGGCCGTGGAGCACGCAGGCGAGTGGCTCGAGGAGTGCGGCTTCGGCGAACGAAAGGTGGTCGTGCTTGGCGTATAGATTCGTGCGCACGACCCGTGCGGGCAGCAGCACGTACTCCGCGTAGCCCCCCAACACCATCGTCTCCATGATGCTGTCGCAGAGGTTCTCCTGCTGGCGCGTACAGAAATAGCACTCGCCGCACGGACCCGTAGGAGCGGCCATCACTTCGTCGCCTTCGTGCCACGCATCGATGCCGGCGCCGACCGCCACGACGGTGCCCGCGAACTCGTGCCCGAACGGAGTCGGCATCGGCCACTTGGGGTGGCCGCGTTCGTAGGCCTTCACGTCGGTGCCGCAGGTCAGCGCGGCACCCACCCGCAACAAGACCTCGCCCGCAGCCGGAACGGGCACGGGGGCCTCACGCAGAGCCAGTCGCCCGGGGCGTTCGAGGAAGTGCACGCGCATGGAAGATGAGATCGAGGGTGGATTCATCGTCGGAAGCCACGCGCGACCATAGCAGAGGGCCGATCGATTCCGAACGGATGACAGCCCGTGGAGCGCGATCTATAGAGCCGCCATGGCGACCCGCAAGCGCGACTCCGGCGAGGACCCGAACGCTGCTCTGGAGGCGACCGTCCAAGCCTGTCGCGATGGCAGTCCGGCTCCCGTCATGTTGTTCGTGGGCGAGCCGTCGGCGACGCGCATCGCGGCGCTGGCCGTCATCGATGCTTTGGTCCCGGAGGAGCGTCGCTCCTTCAATCTCGAGACCTACGACGGTCGCGCGACATCGCTGGCACCGATTCTCGCCAGCCTGCGCACGCCATCGTTCCTGCCGGGCACCAAGGTCATCTGGGTGCGCGAGAGCCCGCTGTTCTTGTCTGGGGCCAAGAAGGGCGACGTCGCGAAATCGATGCTCACCGCCTGGCGCGCCGGGCGACAAAAGGATGCCGCCGAGAAGCTCGCGACGCTGGTGGCACTCGCCGGCTGGAACGCGGACAAGCTCGTCGGCACCGATTGGTCCGACGTGTCGAAGTCTGCCTACCGCGACGTGTTCGGTGACGAGGTCGGCGTCGACGACGCAGCGACGGTGCAAGCGATCCACCAGGCCCTGGTGGCTCGCGACCTCAAGCTGATCGAGTTTCGCGACGAGAGCGAGACGCTGCTCGACGCCCTCGGCGAAGCACCGTCCACCGACTGCGTTCTGCTGTTCACGGCCACGGCCGTCGATGGACGCAAGCGTCTCGTCAAGCGAATCCAGGAGATTGGATCGTTCGTCGAGTTCAAGGTCGAGCGTGAACGCAGTGGCGCTCTTTCCCGCGACAGCATCACTGCCATCGCTACCCAGACCTGTGCGGCTCGAGGGAAGAAGCTCCAACGGGGAGCCGTCGAGGAGATCGCCCGGCGGGCCGGCAACGACGTCGCGGCCTTCACCAACGAGCTCGAGAAGCTCTGCTTGTTCGTCGGGGACCGTGGCTCGATCAGCGACGCCGACGTCCGTGCCGTCTTTCTCGACATGGCCGAGTCTTGGATCTTCGATTTCACCGGTGGCCTCGCGGCCCGCAACGCGGCGCAGACGATCCCGGTTCTGCGTGGCCTCATGCGTCAAGGCGAGCCGGCGCTGCGGATCCTGGCGATGATCGCGCGCGAGATTCGTCTCCTGCTTCTCGCGCGCGAATGCCTGGATCGGGCGTTGGCGTCGTATTGGCGGCCGAACCTGTCCTACGGCGCATTCCAGACCCGGGTGCTTCCGCACATCGACGAGGCGACGCGCAATGCGTGCGGCAAGTCGCGCCGGTTTGCCCTGTACCGCCGCTTTGGTGATGCCGCGCGGGTGTGGGCCGAGCGCCTTCGCGGCGCTCTGCGCGAAGCCGCCGAGCTCGACGTTCGTTTCAAGACGTCGGGCGGCGATGCCACTCTGCTGCTCGAAGCGTTCGTCGTGCGCTGGTGCCGCTAGCCGGCGAGCCATGTAGATTACCCCCTCGGGCACCGACGATTCGGCGTTCGCGCTGACCCCTGCGGTTCAACATGAGCGAGGGATCCGCTAGGAAGCCGGTCCATGGCGCGGATTCGTGTCGGCGATATCGAAG
>CALJUJ010000480.1 GCA_937975525.1 uncultured bacterium | reverse complement strand
GTGGCCGCATTGTGCAGCTCGGACTGGTCTTTCCTCCCGGCTCTCGCACCGAGCTCTCCGGGCGATCCTCGAGATCCGCTCGTCGCCGCCGGATCTTGCTGGCCGGGAGAGGTCCGCCACGATCCGCTCGCCGACAGCGACGCTGGGCAGGACTTCGCCGCCGTTCCCTTCGGCGACTGCGACGCAGGTGCGTCCGTCGCGTCATTGTCAGCCGACGTGTCGGAGGAAGTGAACCCGTCGTCGGCGCTCATCGCCTTCGGCGGACAGTTGCACGGCCGGCTCCGTTCGTTGCGCTACCCGATCGAGCTTCCGTTCGGAACTTCGTTCCGCAGTCTCGAGGTCGAGCTTCACTACGACGCCACCGCCCTTCGTCCCCGCGGGGTGAGACGCGTGCGCGACGTTCGATCGAGCCTTCACGCCGTCAACGACTCGGTTCCCGGCGTCGTCCGCATCGCACTGGCCAACACCGACTTCTTCGCCTCGACGGTGGCTCCGGTGCTCGTCTTCGAGTTCGCTCCTCGCCATCGCGATGCCGAAGATGGGGCCGTTTCGCTGCACCGCATCGTCGTCGACGGCCGTCACTTCGAGCCTCGCGAGCGCTGAACGCCCCCGGGCTTGCGCGGCGAAACCTCGCGCAGGTGTTCCTTCGTCGTGTACTCCGCGCTAGGAAAGGCGGCATGAGGATGTCCGTCGCCGGGCTGGCTCCCGCCGCGACCTGCTCGACGTAGGAGAACCATCGAGTGACTCAGCTCAATCTCAAGTTGGCCGAACCCGATGAAACCCGACTGGCCGTCGAGATCGCCCGCGACGAATCGGTCTACGCCGAGCTCGCGAAGGACGTCCGCGACGGGCTGCAGCGTTCACCCAAGTCGATTCCGACCAAATACCTCTACGACGCCCGCGGCTCCGAGCT
The DNA here is from genome assembly GCA_937975525.1 of uncultured bacterium. Classification (GTDB taxonomy): domain Bacteria; phylum Desulfobacterota; class Binatia; order HRBIN30; family HRBIN30; genus CALJUJ01. The sequence continues at coordinate 3,808 of CALJUJ010000480.1, read as the reverse complement.
TTTCGACGCGATCTGCGACCTGCCCGAGTACTACCCGACTCGGACGGAGCAGGCCTTGCTCGAGTCGGTCGCCGACGAGATCGTCGATCGCGCACGACCGACGGACGTCGTCGAGCTCGGCAGCGGCGCGGCGCGCAAGACGCGGGTTCTTCTCGACGCCTTCGTGAACAGCGGTCAGAACCCTCGCTACGTACCCATGGATGTCAGTGAGAGCATGCTTCGCGCGGCAGCTCTCGGCCTCCTCGAAGACTACCCCGATCTCGAGATCCACGGGCTCGTCGGCGACTACCACCGCGACCTCGACCACCTGCCGAAGGGCGACCGGCGCATGCTGGTCATTCGCGGGAGCACCATCGGCAACTTCCCCGCACACGAGACCGATACGTTTCTGCGAGGCGTGCGCGACGAGCTCGTCCCGGGGGAGTATCTGTTGCTCGGAGCCGATCTCGTGAAGCCGACTCCCGTGCTCGAAGCGGCGTACAACGACGCGGCCGGCGTCACCGCCGAATTCAACCGCAACGTACTCAACGTGCTGAACCGCGAGCTCGAGGCGGACTTCGATGTCGCGGCCTACGAGCATGTCGCTCGATTCAACGCGGACGAGTCGCAGATGGAACTGGCGTTGCGTTCCGAGCGTGAGCAAAAGGTGTCGATCCGTGCCCTCGACCTCGACGTCGACATGCGCGCCGGAGAGCTCCTGCACACCGAGATCAGCCGCAAGTTCACGCGCGAGCGCATCGACGCCGACCTCGTGTCCAGCGGCTTCGAATTGGACGCCTGGTACACGCCGCGCAACGGCTATTTCGGGCTCGCGCTGGCACGCGCCACCTGACACTCGCAGGGCTTGAGCCCTCGGGAGTAAGGCCTATGATGCGGGGCGATGTGCGAGCTTCTCGGCATGAACTGCAACGTCCCGACGGACATCGAGTTCTCGTTTCGAGGCTTTCGCCGCCGCGGAGGCTCGACCGGGCCGCATTCCGACGGCTGGGGAATCGCATTCTACGAGCGCAACGGTTGTCGGCTGTTCCATGACGACACGCCCTCGGCGAACAGCGCTTTCGCGCAGTTCGTCGAGGAGCTTCCCATCAAGAGCAAGAACGTCGTCGCCCACATTCGCCGCGCGCGCACGGGCCGGGTCTGCATCGAGAACACCCATCCGTTTCATCGCGAGCTTTGGGGTCGCACGTGGGTCTTTGCCCACAACGGTCAGCTACGGGGAATCAAGAAGCTGCCTCTGGGCGCCTTCCAGCCGATCGGAAGCACCGACTCGGAGCGTGCCTTCTGCTACATTCTGGAGCGAATCCGTGCGGATTTGGAACCGTCGTCGCGGCGGACGACCATCGGTCGGCTCGTCCACGCGCTGGGACGGGAATTGGCCGACCTGGGCGAATTCAACTTCCTGCTCTGCGATGCGCGCAGCCTGTTCGCCTACTGCTCGAAGAAGCTGGTCTACATCGTCCGCAAGGAGCCGTTCGCGCGCGCCGCGTTGGCGGACGATGACTTCGAAATCGACTTCAGCAAGGTCACGACCCCGCACGATCAAGTAGCGGTGGTCGCAACGCGTCCCCTCACCCGCAACGAAGAGTGGACTCCGGTACCGACGAACGCACTGGTCGTCCTCGCCGACGGCGGGGCGGTCGCTTGTTACGAGTGATTCATCGCACCGCGCCCGGGGGAGCGGCGGACAGATCGGCAAGCACGGCGAACCCAATGCGCCCTGCGATGGTCATCGGCTTGCCCCAACTCCCGAATCCGAGACCGGCCACGACCTCGCTCGCGGCGTTGCGCCACGCTTCGTCGCGCCGCAATCGATACGCGTAGGCCAGCGCGGGATAGAAGCGAGCGTCGCGCGGACGTTCGGACATGACCGCCTCGGCGTAGCGACCGAGCCAGTCGCGCAACTGTGCATCGGGTGCGACCGAGTCCGTATACGCCAGGCCTTCGGCCAGAATTCCGAGCTTCCATTGCGCAAGCTCGTTTGGCGCGTGGCTGCGCATTCCACGGTGCCCGTACCACAGCGCTGCTTCGCGATACCGCTGCTCGCCGGTGTGCTCGTAGGCCGCCACGAGCGCGACCTGCGGCCATCCCCATTGGCGGGGATTGCCGCGAAAGCCGACTCCGCTCTGGCGCCTGCGCACGAGGTAGTCGGCAATCTCCTGCCCCGCGCGCAGCAAGCGGTCGTCGCCGGTCATCCGACCCACCGAAAACAACCCCTCGTTCCACGTGTGCCCGAGGTCGACGCCACCGAGCTCGAAGGTGAAGTGCAACGGGTTCTTGGGGTGGTTCATGCCCACCCACCGCGGCTGGCGCTGGCTGAAGTGGATGCGATCGATGTCGGCGAAGTGCCGCGCTGCAGCGACCATCGCGTCGTGGAGCTCCGGGTCTCCCGTAGCCGAGTACGCCAGCGCCAACACCTGCGCGGTGTCATACTCCAGGTTTCCCCAGGCATCACAGCCCTTCACGTCGTCCCGGTAGCCGGGGAAGTTCCAATCGCCGAAATGCAGCATGCCGAACGCGCCGACGCGCCGGCGAGAGGCCTCTCCACCACAGGCAATGTGCCCGCTGTCGTCCCACGCCTCGTCCGCCTGCGTACGTTCGTAGGCTGCGATCGATCGCCGCAGGGAGGACAGGAACGACTGTGCCGCCGTTCCCGTCGGCAGTGCATTGCGTACGGCCCCCGTCGCGGCCGTGTGCTCGGCGACGGGCCACAGCACGCGCGGCTGGGCGAGAGCCGTCAACTCGGCGGCTTCATCCTTCGTCCCACCGAGCAGCAACCAGAACTCGTGGGTCTTGGCTGCGCCGCTGCCGATGCGCATGGGATGGTCGGTCGGAGCCTTCAGCCAATACGTGAATGCCTTGGGACCGAACCCGAACGCCTGCGGGTACTCCTGCCAGAAGTACCGACCAGCGAAGGCCGCGTGCCGCCCCCCAGCCGCCGCTGCGGCCCACCCGGAGCCCTGCGCATCGCGCCGGGCGCCGGCGTCCTCCAGGGCACGAGGACCCGTCTGCACGATTCTGCGCTCCGCGTCCGCAACGGACCCAGCGATGCGCCCGCCGTCCACCAGGTCGAACGCCAACGATTCGAACGGTGCTTCGACATCGACGACGACGCCCAACTCGTCGAGCTGCGTGTACGCCGCCGGCCCGTGGTTGGCGAACGAGTGCAGCACCCGTATCGAAGACCTGCCGGCGAAGAAATCGATCCGCACGGTGTGCCGAAAGCTGCCGTAGAATCCCGACAGCGCGATGCGCACCCGCAAGGGCCCTGATTCGAGAACCTCGAGCTGCCGCTCGCTCGAGGCTGGCTTTTCGCTACCGTCGAGCACGGCGAAGCCACGAAACGTGAAACCTCCGCCACGCGGATCACCGGCGGTCAGCCAGGCATCTCCCGAACGTGGCAGGCGGAACTGCGCCTTGCCCGTGTCGACGCGGATGTGGTCGGGCTTGGAGGAAAGCCGCAACGGCGCCGAGGCGCCGTCGACGGCAGGAGCGGGATCGAACAGCAGGCGCGCCGGGCGCGACTCACGGGCGGCAAGATCGGCTTCGACATCAACCTGGAGCCAGCGCGCACTATCATCGGGCCAGCGTGACAGAACACGCACCTGTGCCGGGCGCTGGTCGCCGCCGTCGGCGAGAGCGACACGGGAACCAGCTTTCCAGACGCCCGGTGCCAGGGGGATGCCTGCGGAGAGCGGCGCCCGCGCAAGAGCGACTGGTGCGGTCGAACGCAGGACGACCGGAACCGACGGCGGCGGCGCGTCGGCCGCGGCGCCGCCCGCGAGCGCCAGCAGCGCGAGCGCCAGCAGCG
>CALJUJ010000479.1 GCA_937975525.1 uncultured bacterium | reverse complement strand
CGCTGGCCGGCGTCCTCGTGTTTTGGTCGTTCGGCTACACGATCATGCGCGGCTCGGATCTGTGGTGGCACATTGCCGGCGGTCGTTGGATGGTCGACAACGGCACCCTGTTCGTGCGCGAGCCCTTCTCCTTCACCGCCGAGGGCCGTTGGTGGCTGAACGACGCCTGGCTGTCCGACGTCATCTTCTACCTGTGGACCGACGCCTTCGGGCTGGCCTCGTTGGCGTACTGGAAGTGGCTGCTGATCGTCCTCACATGGCTGGTCGTCTTGCGTTTTCTGGTGCGCGTGTCCGAGGAGCCGATCGCGGCGTTCGTTGCGGCGACCTTCGGCCTCGCCGTAGCGGCGCCTTTTCTCGACGTTCGGCCGCAGCTGTACTCCTTCCTCGGCTTCGCGATTCTCCTCGATGTCTGTTGGCAGCGTCGCCCGCCGTTGTGGTTGCCGTTGTTGTTCGTCGTGTGGGTCAACCTTCATGCCGGATTTCTCATCGGCCTGGTCGTCCTGCCGTTCCTGATGCTTCCAGCGCTGCGCGCTGCGCCGCAGCGCTGGTTGAGCCTGGCGGTGCTCGGCATCGGATGCGTGCTGGTCTGCGGAATCAATCCCAACGGCTTCGAGGTCGTCCTGCGCCCGCTGCGTTACGCATTCGATACGACGTCGCCCTTCCGCAGCCTGGGCGAGTGGAAGCCTCCCTTCGAACCAGGCGGAATCCAGTCCTGGCTGTTTCCGTATGCGATCGGGGTCTTCGCTGCAGGTGTCGTCGCCGTCGTCGTCGATGATCTGTTTCTGTCGCGCCGCCGTCGCATCGATGTCTGGGCGATGATCGGCGTCGGGGTGCTGACCCTGGCGATGTCTCTGCGCAGCCGGCGCTTCATCCCGTTCTTCGCGATCGCCTACGCTCCCGTCGTCGCCTACTCGATGGCGCTGGTGGGACGGCAGCTTCTCGCCCGCGTGCCGTGGTACGCCGGGCCCGCCGTGGCCGCCGCGATCGGGGCCTACTGGCTGCTTCCCTATCCACAGAGCAGCTACGCCTTCGACTATCTCACGGCGAGGTACGAGTTTCCGGTCGAGACATGCGACTTCATCGAGAAGAACGAGCTCGAAGGCAACGTGTTCAACTACTACAACTGGGGCGGCTACCTGCACCTCTGCACGAACGGACGAATGCGCGTGTTCATCGACGGTCGCGCAGGTACCGCGTTCCGCGACGAGACCTTCGTCGACTACATCACGGTACTCCAACAGAAGCCGGGCTGGCGTGCCGTGGTCGACGAGAGCCGAGCCGAGTGGTTCCTCTGGCCATTGAACGTCGGTCGGCAGCTCGCCGACCTCATCGCCACGGGACGGTGGGAGCTCGTCTATCGCGACTACAAGTCGGCCTTGCTGCGGCGCAGCGAGCTCGCGCCCCTGCCGCCGCTCGCTTCGACCGACGATTCACCGCATCGACGCCTCTCCGTCGGCTGGTTCGCCCTCCTCGAAGGTCGCTTCGCCGAGGCGGAGGAGAGCCTGCGCGGCGCTCTCGAGCTAGCTCCGCACCTGTCGCCCGCATGCACCAATCTCGCACGCGCACAGGCGTTTCAGGGCGACGTCGTCGGGGGCATGGAGACGATTCGTGGGTGTGACGAGTCCTTCCCCGGGCAGCGCAAACGCGAGTGGTACCTCCGGTTTCTCGATGCCTTGCGCAAGCGCCAGGCGGCCGAGGCCGAGGAGCGGGCGGGAGGGAGCCGATGACGCTTGCTCGACGCTTGGCCATCGGCGCACTGGGTGCGCTGCTCTTGCTGTCGGCCTGCACCCAGGAACGTGATCAACCGAAACAGCGCGCGTCGATCGTCATGGTGATGCTCGATACGTTGCGCGCGGACTACGTCGGTACCTACGGCTTCTCGGGTGACGTATCTCCCCATATCGACGCCATTGGGCGCGAGGGCGTCGTCTTCGAGCGTGCCTTTGCGCAGTCGCCCTGGACGAAGCCGTCGATCGCGTCGCTGTTCACCGGCCTGTATCCGGAAGTCCAC
>CALJUJ010000478.1 GCA_937975525.1 uncultured bacterium | reverse complement strand
CGCGAAATCCACCAGTTTTGGGAATTTGCACGGCACCCCGAAGCGTCCTAAAACAGGTGTTCACGCGGCACGATTGTTGATGTAGTTTTGGCCATCAGGCCAGACGTAGGAGGGTCCCATGGCTGACAAGAAGAAGCTTCACCAAGATCGGATCCAGTCGCTGATCAAGGAGGTGGAGTCCCTGGCGAAAGGGCTCCGCTCGAACCTGCGCAAGCGCGCCGACGTCTCGAACGTGCTCAAGGAGGTGCAGAGCGCGGCGAATCGCTTGCGCCGGCAGGCTGCCTCGACTGCGGGCCATGTCGAAAAGTACGTGCACGGGCTTCGCAAAGAGCTCGAAGGTGGCGTCAAGAAGAAGCGCGCCAAGAAGAAGACGAGCACCAAGCGCAGCCGCAAGAGCGCGAAGAAGACCACGAAACCCGCAAGCTAGAGGCAGCATCGATGCAAATCCCCGTTCAGATCACCTTTCGCGGAATGGACCCGTCGCCCGCAATCGAGGAGCGCGTGCGGGAGCGGGCCCTCAAGCTCGAGCGCTACTTCGACCGGATCACGAGCTGCCGGGTCAACGTGGAAGCGCCACACCTGCACCAGCACAAGGGCAAGCTGTTCCACGTCCGGGTCGACATCACCGTCCCGGGGGTCGAGCTCGTCGTCAACCGCAATCCGGCCGACAACCACGCTCACGAAGATGTCTACGTGGCCATCCGCGACGCGTTCCGAGCGGCCGAGCGGCAGCTCGACGAGCACGCGAAGAAGAAGAAGGGGCGGGTGAAGAACCACAGCCGCCCCGAAGTCGGCCCACTCTGAGGACCGCGAGCGGGCATGAAGAATAGGGGGCGGGGTGCTTCGGCACCCCGCCCCTTTTTCGTCCGCAACCGGGATCTCGACTCTCAACGCCCCAGTGCGGCTTCCTCCGCTCGAGCCGGCGGCACGAGGACGGCAGCCCCCTGAAAACGCCCGTCCCGGAGGTCGTCCAGGGCCCGATTCGCCGCATCCAACGGGTAGCGCACCGGACGCGTGCGCACCGGTATCTCCGCGGCTCGAGCCAGGAAGTCGTGCCCATCTGCGCGCGTCAGATTCGCCACGGAACGCACGGCGCGCTCTTCCCACAAGATCCGATACGGGAAACTGGGGATCTCCGACATGTGAATTCCGGCACAGACGATCGTCGCGCCGGGCGCGCTGTGCCGTAGAGCCTCGGGCACGAGGTCGCCTACCGGTGCGAACAACAATGCCGCATCGAACGGGCGCGGCGGAGTGGTACCCGATGCCCCGGCCCAACTCGCCCCGATCTCCCGGGCAAAGGCTTGCCCCTGCACGTCCCCATCACGCGTGAAGGCGTACACCTCGCAGCCGTCGGCCACGGCGACCTGGGTGATGATGTGCGCCGCCGCCCCGAAACCGTAGATCGCCAGCCGCCGAGCTCGTCCCGCCATCCGATACGCCCGGAAGCCGATCAACCCGGCACACAGCAACGGTGCGGCCTCGACGTCGTCGAAGCGCTCGGGGATGGGGAGAACGTAGCGACCGTCGGCAACCGCAAAATCGGCAAATCCGCCATCGATCTGAAAGCCGGTGTAACGCGCACGGACGCACAGGTTCTCCCGGCCCGAGACACAGAATCGACACTCGCCGCACGCCCAACCGAGCCACGGAACCCCGACCCGCGTGCCGACGCCGATGTCGGCGACGTCGGGGCCCACCGCGACGACCTCGCCGACGATCTCGTGGCCGGGGATCAGAGGCAGGCGTGCCGTCGACAGCTCCCCGTCGACGATGTGAAGGTCCGTGCGGCATACGCCGCAGGCACGCACCCGCAGGGCGACTTCGTTGGGTCCGGGATCCGGACGGGGGCGGTCGACCTCCTCGAGACGGCCGGCCCCCTCGCGTGCGAGTACCCAAGCGCGCATTGGACTACGCCCGGGCGCGTGTCCTCGCTTCCTCGCTCCGGACCTCGGGGAGCTCGTCCGCGGTCAGCGTCTCCCGCTCGAGTAGGGATTGGGCACCGGCTTCGAGCGCGGCGCGGTTGATCGTCAGGATCCGACTCGCTCGATCGAACGCCGCCCCAACGAGATCGCGCAGGGCGCAGTCGATCTCACGCGCGGTCTCCTCACTGTAGTGACGTGGATCGCTGCGTCCCTGCGGCACGAGGCCGGGGTCGGGATCGTTCTCGTACGACATCATGCCGAGCTTCTCGTACATGCCGTAGCGGGTGACGATCGCGCGCGCGATTTCAGTCGCCTTGGCGAGGTCGTCCGCTGCTCCCGTGGAATACTCACCGAAGATGAGCATCTCGGCGGCGCGACCGCCGAGAAGAACCGCCATCTTGTTCTCGAGCTCGGCCAAGGTCATGAGGAAGCGGTCCTCCGTGGGGCGCTGGATCGTGTAGCCGAGCGCTCCGACGCCGCGGGGGATGATCGATACCTTGTGCACGGTATCGACACCGGGGAGCGCCTGCGACACGAGTGCGTGCCCCATCTCGTGGTGCGCGACCACGTTGCGCTCGTGCGGGTTCAACAGTCGATTCTTCTTCTCCAGACCAGCCACGATGCGCTCGACCGCCTGCGTGAAATCCGCCATCGACACGGTCTCGCCCGATCGCCGCGTCGCCAACAGCGCTGCCTCGTTCACCAGATTCGCGAGGTCGGCGCCGCTGAACCCCGGCGTCAGGGCCGCGATCGCCTCGGGATCGACATCCTCCGCCAGCTGCACCTTGGTCAGGTGAACGCCGAGAATCTGGACGCGGCCGATCTTGTCGGGACGATCGACCAGAACGTGCCGATCGAATCGCCCCGCACGCAGCAGCGCTGGATCGAGGATCTCCGGCCGATTCGTCGCCGCCAGCAGCACCATCCCCTGCTCCGCCGGATCGAATCCGTCGAGCTCGACGAGGAGCTGGTTGAGCGTCTGTTCCTTCTCGTCGTGTCCGCCGAAGCCGCCGAAAGCGCCGCGCGCCCGGCCGAGGGCGTCCAGCTCATCGATGAAAATGATGCAGGGCGCCTGCTTGCGAGCCTGCTCGAACAAGTCGCGTACTCGGGCGGCGCCGACGCCGACGAACATCTCGACGAACTCCGAGCCGGAGATCGAGAAGAACGGAACACCGGCTTCGCCCGCGACGGCACGCGCCAGCAGCGTCTTTCCCGTGCCGGGCGGCCCGACCAGCAGGACCCCTTTGGGAATCCGCGCCCCGAGGCGTCCGTAGGAGGACGGCTCCTTCAGGAAGTGGACGATCTCCTGGAGCTCGGCCTTCGCCTCGTCGACGCCAGCGACGTCGGTGAACGAGACCTTCGTATCACTCTCGACGTAGACCTTCGCCTTGCTCTTGCCGATCGCCATCATGCCGCCACCGAGGCCCTGGCGTTCGGCGATCCTGCGAACGACGTAGATCCAGATTCCAAAGAACAGGAGAACTGGCAGCAACCACGACAGCAGCTCCCGCAGAAAGGTGTTCTCCGTGGCGCCGGTCACCTCGACACCGTGGCCGGCGAGCTCTTCGACGACGCCGCTGTCGACCCGAACCGTACGGAACTCGGTTCGTCCCTCCTCGGTCGGTGTGCGCAGCGTACCGCGAATGTAGGATTCGGTGACCGTGGCGTCCTTCACCTGCCCGGCGCGTACGAACTCGAGAAACGTGCTGTACGGCAACAGCTCGACCTCTTGGACGTTGCGTAGCCAGTTCTGCAGTACCAGGACTCCGAAGATCGCCAGTACGATGTACCAGGCATTGATGTGCGTCGAGCGATCCACGCGCTTGCTCCAGCGGTCCGCTCACGGCGACGAACCGCTCCTTCCCCTTCCCCCGAGATGGATCACGAGTCAACGACTCGCAGGTCGTGTCGGCGCTCGAACCGAATGGCGGAGTCGCGCCGCGCGATGTGTAGCGAGCCGACGGTGCCACGGCGCGATCGCTTCGTCCATGCAGATAGTCGGCGAGCGCGCTTCCCGCGGCGCTTTCCTTCAACTTGACCAGGGCGCGGGCTTCGAGCTGCCGAACACGCTCGCGGCTGACCCCGAGCTCGTTGCCGAGGTCTTCCAAGGAACGCACATCGTCGTCACCGAGCCCGAAACGGCGGCTGAGGATGAATCTTTCGCGATCGGGGAGATCCGTCATCGCCTCTTCGAGCAGCCGGCGCAGCGCCAGCTGCTCCGCATCTTCTTCCGGGCCGTCGTCGTCGGCGGGCAGCAGCGACTCCAGCGTTCGCTCGTCGTCGTCACGCGTCGGAGCGTCTGTCGATACGAAGGTGAACCCGTGGGTCATCGTCTCGAACCGCGACCGGTCGATGCCCTGAGCGGCCGCCATGTCGTCACGGGAGAGGGGTAGACCACCTTCGTCACGCAGCTCGGGATCGCCGCGGCCCACGCGACGGCGCAGCTGCCCCCAATGCACCGGCGTGCGAATCAACGAGCCGAACATGTCGTTGGAGCGGCCCAACGCCTGCCAGATCCACCAGGTGGCGTAGGTACTGAACTTGACGTTGCGCGCCGGTTCGTATTTCTCGATGGCCCGCATCAATCCGAGAACGCCCTCCTGCACCAGATCGAGGTGGCTCAGGGGGGCCCCTTGGTAGCGCCGCGCCAGGAGGTTCACCAGGCGAATGTTCGCGCGCACCATGCGGTCGCGGAGGTTGCGGTAGGACGTCAACAGCGTGTCCAGGTCGCCTGCGAAACGGCGAAGCGCACGCTTGGTGAAGTCGATGTCGCGACGGATGCGCGGCTGGCGCAGCTGGTCCTTCGTGAAGCGCAAGATCTGAACCGCCTCGCGTTCCCGGAAATCGACCTCCGGGAGGACCACACGGTGGCCCAGGGGCGCAAGCGCTACGGCCACGAGCTTGGGCGCCGATAGCAGGAGTTGCTGGATTTCGTCGCGGACCGCGCGGATCTCGCCGGCGAGCTCTTCCTCTTCGTCGCGCCGCAACACACGCGTTTCAGCGAGGTCGGCAGCGAAGAGACGATCGGCGTTCAGGTCGGCACCCGGGGATCGCGTTGCGGCGGCCTCGTGCCTAGACTGCATGGAACGGCTGACCTTGGATTGCGACATGACCGAATCGACGCACACGACAGACGAAAATTCACCGAAAGTCTCATCACGGACGTGGAATTCCCGAATCTGGGAAGACCTCGCGCCGGCAACGCCGACGGCCGACGCCGCATCCCGATGGCGCCGAGATTGCAAATTTTCACGACAGGAGGAGCAACGTGGACCGCAAGACCTTTCTACACGACGTCGCGGCGCTGCTGCGCTGTGATCACGATCGCGCCGAGGCCGTCACCGCCATCGTCTTCCAGGAGCTCGGCGATCAACTGAGCGCCAAGGAACGCGACGACGTCGCGGCTCAGCTCGACCGTGGCCTCGAACGACTCTGGCGCGACCGGCCCGATGAGCATGCCCCGGCAAGAAGACCGCACCGGGACGAGTTCATCGGGAGAGTTCGCGTCCGCGCGGCGCTCGTCGACGACGCAGAAGCGGAGCGGGCCATCCACGTCGTCTTCCACACCCTGCAGCGCGCCCTCGGTAGCCCCGACGGTACGCGTGGCGAGTCGTGGGACGTGTTCGCCGTGCTCGCCAAGGACCTCAAGCCTCTGTGGCTGGAATCGCGCGCAGCCGTGGCGGCCCTACGTGACGCCGGGGAGCAACCATGATCCCCGTGCGCGCGACGACGAGGAGGTATGGGATGAGAATCGAAATCAATGAATTGGAGGCGCAAGTCCTGCGCGACACTGTCGACTCGGGTCTG
>CALJUJ010000477.1 GCA_937975525.1 uncultured bacterium | reverse complement strand
CCCCTTTCACACCGGGAACGTTGTCGACGCTGTCGCCCATGAGCCCGAGCACGTCGGCCACCTGGGACGGAGGTACGCCCATCCGTCGCTCGACTTCGGCGACGTCGAACCAACGGTCACGCATCGTGTCCCACAGTCGCACGTGAGGGCCGACGATCTGCATGAGATCCTTGTCGCCCGTAATCACCACCACGTCGACGTCGTTGCCGGCAAGTCGCTTCGCCAGCGACGCGATGACATCGTCGGCCTCGACCCCGTCGACGGCGATCCGCCGAACCCCAAGGGCATCGACGACCTCGTGGACCAGCGGGATCTGGCCGCGGAGCTCGTCCGGCATGGCCTCGCGGTTGGCCTTGTACTCCGGATACGCGTCGTGCCGGAAATTCTTCCCCGGGGCATCGAAGACCGCCGCGACGTGGGTCGCACCGGTTTCGCGCAGGAGCTTCAGCAGCATCGTGGTGAATCCGTACACGGCGTTCGTCGGCGCGCCGGCCGGGTTCGTCAGCGACGGCAGGGCGAAGAAAGCCCGATACACGTAAGAGCTCGCGTCGATGAGGTAGAGAGTCGTCTTTTCGGCCATACGCCCGCGCCGCGCCGGACGCTAACAAATGGATTCCGCCAAGTCCATTTGTCACTCTCTGAGGGCTGGCTTGCCGGCGACCGCGGATTCTTCGTCCCGGCCGTGTTGACAAGCCGCGAGGCGAGGATTACGAACGGCGGCGATTCGCGAGCCAACATCGTGGTTAGACGGGTTTTCCGAAGCCGATTGGGATGATCGAAGTACGAGATTTAACCAAGAAGTACGGTGAGATCGATGCGATTCGGGGCATCAGTTTCACCGCGGAGAAGGGCCAGGTGCTCGGCTTCCTCGGCCCCAACGGAGCGGGAAAAACGAGCACGATGCGCATCATCACCGGCTTCATGCCGGCGACGTCGGGCACCGTGACCGTGGCCGGCTTCGACATTTTCGATGACTCGCTGGAGGTGCGGCGGCGCGTAGGCTATCTGCCCGAGAATCCGCCGCTGTACGACGACATGACCGTCGAGACCTATCTGCGCTTCGTCGCCAAGGTCCGCGGTCTGGCGCGGGCGGACATCGGCACCGCCGTCGATGCTTCGGCCGCGCGCTGCGGGCTCGCCGATGTCCGCGGCCGCGTCGTCGGGCACTTGTCGAAAGGGTACCGCCAGCGTGTCGGACTGGCCCAGGCCCTGATTCACGATCCGAGCGTGCTGGTTTTGGACGAGCCGACGATCGGCCTCGACCCGAAACAGATCATCGACATCCGCAGTCTGATCCGCGACCTCTCGGGGGAGCGCACCGTGATTCTCTCCACGCACATCCTTCCCGAGGTACAGCAGCTCTGAGACAAGGGGGTGATCATCAAACGCGGCCGTATCGCCGTCGAGGAGTCGCTCGAATCGCTGACCGCCGCAGGGTCCCTCGAAGAGGTCTTCCTCCGCTACATCACGAGCGACGAGGCAGTGGCGATGCCGAGCGACGCCGACCGGGAGGTCTCACCGTGAGCAACGCTCTGACGATCGCCGGCAAGGAGCTGCGTTCCTACTTCGTGTCGCCCATCGGCTACGTGGTGCTGACCGGGTTTCTTCTGCTCGGCGGCTGGTTCTTCTTCAATCTCCTCTCCCGATTCAACTTTCTACTCGGCATCTACGCCGCCATGCGCAACCCCGAGATGCAGGCGCAACTCAACCTCAACGATGCCGTCATCGTTCCGCTACTCCACAATCTCTCCGTGGTGCTCGTGATCCTCGTGCCGATGATCACGATGCGCGCCTTCGCCGAGGAGCGCCGTGCCGGTACCTACGAGCTGCTGATGACCGCGCCGCTGACGATCACCGAGATCGTCGCCGGGAAGTTCATCGCCGTCCTCTCGTTCCTGATGATCATGATCGGTCTGACAGGGATCTATCCCGCGGTGCTGCTGGTGTACGGCAATCCCGAGATTGGCATGATCGTCGCCGGATACCTCGGGCTCGTGCTTCTGGCCGTGAGTTTCGCCACCGTTGGATTGCTGACGAGCTCACTGACCGAGAACCAGATCATCGCAGCGGTCAGCTGCCTGGTCGCGCTGCTGCTGCTCTACATCATCAGCTGGCCCGCCGACACCGCCGGCGGGGTATTGGGCGAAGTCTTGCGGTACTTGTCGCTCACCGAGCACTTCTCGGAAATGGTCAAGGGGGTCATCGACACCCGCGACGTCGTCTATTTCCTCAGCGTGATCGCGCTCGCCCTGTTCCTCACGCAGCGATCCGTCGAATCGATTCGTTGGAGATGATCGTGCGCCGAACCAGCTCTCTTCTAGGTCTGCTCGGAATCGTACTGCTTCTCTTCGCCGGGGTGGCGGCGCTGCTGACCCGCGGCCAGGGAGCCTTCGACGTCGGCTACATCGTCGTCAACGGCGTCCTCGGCCTGGTGTTCCTGCTCGTCTATCTGACGACGGGGTTCGATCAGATCCGGACGTCGCTCGCGGCACGCTCCACCCGCTACGGCGCCAACTCGGTGGTTGGATCGATCGCCTTCATCGCCATCATCGTCGTGGTGAACGTGCTCTCGGCCAACAACCACCGACGCTTCGATCTCTCCGAAGAGGGAATCTACAGCCTATCTCCGCAGTCGATCCAGGTCGTCGAAGCACTGGACGAAGAGCTCGTCATGCAGGCCTTCGTCGAGGGAGGCGTGCATCCGGGCCTCGAGGACCTCTTCCGTACCTACGGCTACTACTCCGACCAGTTCCGCTTCGAGCTCCTCGACCCAGTCAGCCAGCCCCAGCTCGCCGAGGAGTTTGCGATCCGCGCTTACAACACCGTCCGTGTTGCTTTTGGCGACGAATCCACGGTCGTTCAGGAGCCGTCCGAGGAAAACCTGACGAATGCGATCATCAAGGTCACCCGCGACTCCAAGAAGATCGTCTGCTTCGTCGAAGGCCACGGCGAGACTTCGCTCGACGATCAGGGACCGCGTGGTCTTTCCTCGCTGAAGACCGCCCTGGGGCACGAGAACTTCGAAGTCGAAAAGCTCCTGCTGGCAGCAGAGGAGAACATTCCGGAGCGATGCTCGCTTCTCGCGTCGGTGGGTCCGGCGAAACCGTTCCTCGAAAGCGAGATTCGCGCCGTCGAAAGCTACCTGGAAAGCGGCGGACGCGTCCTCCTCCTGCTCCGACCACGCGCAACTCCCGAATTGGCCGCGCTCGCGCAGCGCTGGGGGATCACCGTCGACGACAGCGTCGTCGTCGATCAAGTCGTGCGCATCTTCCAAGGTCCTGCTCTGGGCCTCTCGCCTCTGGCGCGCAGCTACGGCGACCACGAGATCACCCGCCAGCTTCGCCAGCTCACGATCTACCCGATGTCCAGATCGTTGCAGGTCGACGCCACGGCTCGCGAGGGACTCCAGGTCACCTCGCTCGTCGAAACGAGTGAGAGCAGCTGGGCGGAAACGGATCTCGCCGCCCTGTTCGAACGGAACGAAGCGTTCCTCGACGCCGCCACCGACCGCAAGGGTCCGGTGACCGTTGCCGCCGCGGTTGCGGCGAAGGCATCCGACGATGCCGAGGGGGCGGAAACGCGCCTCGTCGTCTTCGGCAGCGCCCAATTCGCGGACAATCGCGAGATGGATGGAACCTACTACAACCGAGATCTACTGCTGAACAGCTTCGGTTGGTTGGCCGGCGAGGCAGATCTGCTGTCGATTCGCCCGCGTTCGGTGCGCGCGTCACGGGTGCAGTTCACCGCCGAACAGGAGACGGTGATCTTCTACCTCTCGGTATTGCTGATTCCTCAACTGCTCCTCCTCGCCGGCATCGTCGTTTGGTGGCGAAGGGAATAGCGGGCCAACGACTCGGCACACGCCTGGGATCGAGCTCACGAAGATGCGATTCCGCAATACCCTCGTCCTCTTGCTGATCCTCGCCGGCCTCGGCGGATACCTCTATTTCGTCGATGCCCCGCGCCAACGCTCGGCCGCAGACGCTCAGCAACTCGTGCAGGCGAGCGCCGACCAGATCGATCGCATCACCCTCGCTCGCGGCGACCAAGCGCTCGAGATCGAGCGACGCGAAGATGAATGGCACCTGGTCCGCCCCGTTCGAGCCCGAGCCGACGACACGGCCGTGCGCACCCTGGTCAATGCCGTCGCCGACGCCAAGGTGCAACAGGAGTTGGGCCCCCTCGAAGGGGACCCCGCCCGCTTCGGTCTCGCCGAACCGGAAGTCGAAATCACGATCGACGGGCCGGAGATCGAAGCCGCGACGGTCCGACTCGGCAAGGCCGCTCCCGTCGGCAATACGGCTTACGTACAGCGTGCAGACGGCGATGCCATCCTGCTCGTGCTCGCTGCGTTCCGCTCGCAGGTCGACAAGGGCGTGGACGACCTCCGCGACCGGTCGCTCGTGGATCTCGATGACGACCAGCCCGCCTGGATCGAGATCGCCAAGGGCGAGCGCAAGGTCCGATTCGAGCGCGACGAAGCTTCCGACGGCTGGCGCCTCGTGCAGCCAGAAGAATTCGCCGGCGACGACGCGGCCATCGACACGTATCTCTCCTCGCTTCGCTCGCTGCGGGCCGCGTCTTTCGTCGCCGAGGAATCGCCCGATCTCGAACCGTATGGGCTCGACAGCCCGCGCCTCCACGTCGCATTCGGTGGCAGCGAAGGGCCCCTCGGCGAGCTCTCGATCGGCGGGGAGAAGTCCGCCACCGAGTTCTACGCCAAGCTGGGCGGCTCTCCCACCGTCTACACGATCCACGACTGGGCGTACCGCAACCTCGACAAGAGCGCCCGCGACCTGCGCGACAAGCGCCTCTTTGCCTTCGCGCTCGAAGACGTGCGCGCCATCCATGTCGTTCGCAAGAAGGGCGAAGGGTTCCGCCTGCTACGTGAAGGCGAAGCGTGGACCGTCGATGGTGTCGACGGAAAGGTCGCGCAACGGGAGATCGAGCAATTCGTGCAAGACGTCGCCGACTTGCGCGGCTACGAGATCGTCGCCGACGAGGTTGCCGACCCTGCCGTATTCGGATTCGACGAACCAGAGCTCCAGCTTTCGGTCTTCGCCGCAGGCGATGAGAGCCTCGGCTCGGTCATCGTCGGCATGACCGATGGCGCCGACGGGCTGAAGCATTTCAACACTCGGCGAACCGACGCATCGACGGTCGTCCTCTTGCGCTCCTACCTCTTCAACCGACTCGACCGCGACCCGCAGTCCTTCGTCGTCGAGGCCGACGCGGCGGCCGACGACGCCTAGCTTCCCGGACTCAGCTGAGCGAATCGAGGGCATCCAAAAGCGCGTCCGTTTCCGAGTCGGTGCCGACCGTGATGCGCAGGGTATCCGCCAAGCGTGCCGTCGGGAAATGGCGGACGAGCACACGCTGCTGCTTCAACCCTTCGTATGTGCTGCGTTGGTCGATCCCGGGGCGACGAGCCAGGACGAAGTTCGCCGAGCTGTCGAGCACGTCGTAACCCCGGGAACGTAGGGCCGCCGCCAGACGTGCGCGGGTCTGCAAGATCTTCTCGACGTTCGCTTCCATCCAAGGAAGATCCTCGAGCGCCCCCTGCGCCGCTGCCAGCGCCAATCGGTCGACGTTGTACGAATCCTTGATGCGGCGGAGGTCGTCCATGACGCTCGCCGCTCCGAAGGCCAGCCCGACCCGCAAACCAGCGAGCGAGAACGACTTGGAGAACGTCCGGAGGACGATCAGGTTGTCGAACTCGTTGACCAGCGACACGGCGCTCTCCTCGGCAAAATCGACGTAGGCTTCGTCGACGACGACGAGGCCTCGTCCGCGCGCGGCGATGTCGCGTACCAGCTCGAGATTGGCGGCAACACCCGACGGCGAGTTCGGGTGGCAGACGAACGTCAGTCGCGCATCGAGATCCGCCAGCTCCGAGGGAAGCGTGAAATCGGCGTCGTAGGGCAGCGTGACCGACTCTCCTTCCTCGATCGCCACCAGGGTGTCATACAGGCTGTAGGTCGGTTCGGCGTAGGCGACGCGCACCCCCGGAGCCACGACCGCGCGGACGATCAGACCGAGGAGCTCGTCCGACCCGTTGCCGACGAGGATTCCGTCCTCTTCGACCCCGTAGACCTGCGCTGCTCGTCGTCGCAATCCGCGCGCCTGCGGGTCCGGATAGAGACGCAATTCCGGACCAGCCGCCGCGCGAACCGCCTCCAGGGCTTTAGGCGATGGTGGGTAGGGGTTCTCGTTCGTATTGAGCTTGACGAACCCAGGCCCCTGCGGTTGCTCGCCAGGCGTGTAGGCTTCCAGGGCGGCAACCGCCGGCCGAACAAATGACGTCATCTTCACTCCATTCCAGCTCGCACGTTGCGGATCCAACCGATCCTCGAACGATCATCGGAGCTTACACGTCACGAGCAGACGACGGAACGGAAGCTCGACTCCGCGAATGCCACGAGTGTCGAACAGATCACCGATTGCGCCCGTGCGAAGCTCGGGCACAATGATCCCGTGAAGACGGACTACCTGATCGCACTCGACACGGCCCAGGCGGAGCTTGGCGACCTCTACACGATGGCGCGCCGCTACTGCGCGCTGCGACCCGTGGCGGAGCAGTCCCTCCTCCCCGAGATCACGCGCATCGGCCTCGATCTACGACGCCTGCGCCGCAGATCGGACGGTCGTCCAGCCGCGATCGAGCCGGCCGCAAGCAGGCTCTCCGCACTGCGCGCCGAGTGGACGAATCGCATCGTCGAAATCCGCGAATCGGCGCCTTTCCGACGAGCGCTCGCGGCGCTCGCCGAAGCCGACTACCCGCGCCTCGCTCGCCTGATTCCCGAGATCCTCGCCGGGCACGAAGTCATCGATCCTCCTCCCTTCCTGTACTTCCCCGTGCGCGTCTCGATCCCGCGCAAGGGACCCGGCTCACCCGCGTTCTCGACGTCGGCCACGTTTGCCGAGCGCCTCATCGAGCGGCTCCGGGCTGGAATCGCCCCGGGTCCGCCCGACCACTGGTCGGATGAGCTGCGACCCATCGATGCTTGGTTGCAGGTCGACGAGGTCGACAGCCCGGTCACACTGCGTTGGACACCGCAACGGGACGTCGCCGTCGTCTGCCGGCGTGCCGACGACGAGCAGATCCTGGTGTTTGCCGCTCGACTGGAGGGTCCCTTTCGACCGACCCTTCGCCGGACGTCCAGCGACGATTGGTGGGGAGCCAACCCGGAGCCCTACGACGTGTTCCGCGACAGAGTCGCCGCAACGCTCGAGGCACGAGGAGTTCCCGTCGACGTTCTCGGCGCTTCTTGCGACTGACGGTGCCCTTGCTCGGCACCTGAGGTTCTGTCAACTTCGCCGGCCATGCCCACGGTCCGCACTCGGTTCGCTCCCAGCCCCACGGGCTACCTCCACATCGGCGGAGCCCGCACCGCGCTCTTCAACCACCTCTTCGCCCGCCACCACCGGGGGGCGTTCGTGCTGCGTATCGAGGACACGGATCGTGAACGCTCTACGCAGCAATCGATCGACGCGATTCTCGACGCCATGACCTGGCTCGGGCTCGATTGGGACGAAGGACCGTTCTTCCAATCGCAAGCAGCTGCTGCGCACCGTGAGCATGTCGATCGCCTATTGAGCGGGGGACGAGCGTACCGTTGCACCTGCCCCGCCGAGGAGCTCGACGCCAAGCGCGCGGCCGCCCGCGCGGCCGGGCGCACCCCCGTCTACGACCGCACGTGCCGAGACCGGCGCGACGACCCGGGCGGACGTCCCTACACCGTGCGCTTCAAGGCACCGCTGGACGGAGCGACAGTCGTGTCCGATATCGTCAAGGGCGACGTGCAGTTCCCGAACCAAGAGCTCGACGACTTGATTCTACTGCGCTCCGATGGCTCCCCGACGTACAATCTGAGCGCGGTGATCGACGACGCGCTGATGCGCATCACGCACATCATCCGCGGCGAAGACCATCTCTCGAACACCCCCAAGCAGATTCAGCTCTACCGCGCCCTCGGCTTCGACGTTCCCGCGTTCGCACACATCCCGTTGATCCTTGGCAGCGACCGAACCCGCCTGAGCAAACGCCACGGTGCGACGTCCGTAACCGCCTATCGCGACATGGGATACCTCGCGGACGGGCTGGTGAACTACCTAGCGCGACTGGGCTGGTCCCACGGCGACCAGGAGATCTTCACCCGCGACGAGTTGATCGAGAAGTTCAGCCTCGCCAGCGTAGGAACCGCGGCGGGCGTTTACAATCCGGAAAAGGCCGAATGGGTCAATGCTTGCCACCTGAAGACTCTCGAGCCAGCGCAGCTCGCCGACCGGATGCGGCCGTTCGTCGTCGCCCGGGGGTGGCAGTTGCCGGAGAGGGACTCCGACCTCGCCGCCCTCGCCGGCCTGTTGCGCGAGCGCGCGAGCACGCTCGTCGAGATGGTCGAGGGCGCGCATTTTCTCCTGGCACCCGACATCGAAGTGGATCCAGACGCGGCCCAGAAGCACCTCCGCCCAGCCATCTTCGAGCCACTACGGCGTCTCCGCCACAGCCTCGCCGCGCTCTCCTCCTGGGATGACGAGTCGCTCCATCACGCCTTCGATGCAACGACGGCCGCGTTCGAGATCAAGTTGGGGAAAATCGCCCAGCCGGTCCGGGTTGCGGTCACGGGCAGAACCGCGAGCCCCGGGATCTTCGAGGTGCTCGAGCTCCTGGGTCGGGAACGATCGCTGGAGCGGCTCGATTCGGCTCTCGCGTGGATCGAACGGCGTGCCACGGACGGTACGGAAACTTGACTTGCAAGTCGCTGCTCCTTATTCTCCCGGCGGTCGTTGAGGAGTGGGCAAATTGGTAAGCCACCTGACTCTGGATCAGGCTATTGCAGGTTCGAGTCCTGCCTCCTCAGCCATGGAGGCGTGCGACTCGGGGGAGTCGCACGCTTCTCTTCATTAGAGTACGGTCCCATCGTCTAGCCTGGCCTAGGACGTCGGCCTCTCACGTCGAAAACAGGGGTTCGAATCCCCTTGGGACCACTCGACCGACCAAGAATCCGGGACCTCGCTCAGGTGAGGTCCCGGCTCTCACCCTTCGCCGCTTTCACGCAAAACCGCCTGCACGTGCTCGCGCAGGGAGCCGCGTCGCGAGCCGAAGCGATTCCGCGTCGACAACGCGATCTCCTTGCCGACGATGTCCGCCGTCAGGACATCGGCGATGTAGCGGCATACGGCCACCTGTAGCTGTTGTCGGCGGGCGCGGATACGCGCCTCACGTTGGCTCTCGGTGAGCCCCGCCTCGCGCGGGTCGGGAAGCGACTCGACCGCCACGGTCTTGAGAATGCGACGCAGGCGCAGTTCCCATCCCGGAGGCAAGTTGACGACGAACTCGCCCGACTTCTTCCCGGGCTTCGTCTGAACCGGTTGCGACCGCGCCATGATCTCGTGTGGCTAGCAAGCGCGCCCGCGATTGTCCACGTGAGTTGTCGGCGCGCCCGTAGTCATAGGCCTGGTCGCCCGGCGACGGACTGCGTAGGAAGCGCAGGTGGGGCACTCGGTAATTGCACGCGGAAGGTCGTTCCGACGCCGACCGTTGAATCGACGGTCACCCTGCCACCCAGGCTGGCGACCAGGGTGTGGACGATGTAGAGGCCGAGGCCAACGCCCGACGTCTGGCCGTCGCGGCTTTCTCCCTGCTCGAATGGCTCGAAAATGCGAGCAAGCACCGCCGCCGGGATCCCGACGCCCGAGTCGCGCACGGCGAACTCGACTCCCCCGCCCGCAAGCGCATTGGCTTCGAGCGCAATGGTCCCGAAGGGTGTGTATTTGACGGCGTTGTCGAGAAGGTTCGTCAGAATCATGCGGAGCTTACGGTGGTCGCTCAGCAGCGTCGGAGCGGCTTCGCACGTCGTCCCGCGGATCTCCACCGAGGTTCGGTTCGAGCGCGCACGCGCGGCAGCGACCATCTCGTCGACGAGCTTGTCCACGTCGACGGGTTCGAGGTCGAGCGTCACCGGACCGTCTCGATGGCGCGACAGCTCGAGCGTTGCGTTCATCAGATCGAGGAGATCCTTGGCGCATCGTCGCACCTTTCCGACCAGTTCCTGCTGCTCCGCGTTGAGCTCTCCACACCCAGCTTCGAGCAGGATGTCGCTGTAGCCGACGATGATGTCCAAAGGTGAGCGCAGCTCGTGCGACATGTTGGCGAGGAAGTCGCTCTTGAATCGATTCGCCGCACCCAGCTCGTCGACGAAGCGGACGGCCCCCAAAGCGAGCGAAGCCAGATCACCGATGCCCCGCCCGAGCTGGATCTGCCACGAATCGAGCAGCTGGCGACGGCCGCGGAAAGCGACGGTGTGGACACCGACGATGTCGCTGCCTCGCCGCAGGGGAACGTACAACGCCAGCGAGATTCCGTAGCGAAGGGCCATCGACGACGTCGGGAGATCCGTTGCCTCGTCGATGACCGCCTGGAAGGCCCCGCCGGCAGCCAGGCGCCGCAGCAGCGGATCGACCATCGCTTCGGGAACCCGCATCGAACGCATCGCCCGCCATTGGTCGGCCGAATCACCGTAGCCCGCGGCGACTCGTGCGGCGCCATCCTCCTCGATCAGAAAGGTGTGGCTCGTGTCACAGGGGAAGACCTCGGTCGTCAGCCGACACAACCGTCTGAGCAGCGACGGCTCGTCCATCGCGGCGATCAGCTCACGCCCGACACGCACGAGGCCTTCCGCCGTGAGCCCTTGCAACCGCCGCTCCTCCTGCAAGCGTCGCTGCTCCGTGGTGTCCGTGGACACCAGCGCGAACGCCTCGACCTCGCCGTCGTGGACGATCGGAGCGACGCGCGTCACGTCCCAGGCCGACTGGCTGAACGA
>CALJUJ010000476.1 GCA_937975525.1 uncultured bacterium | reverse complement strand
TGATGCTCTGGGTGCCGAGATCGATGCCGAGGACCGTGTTCATGGAGAGCCCCTTCGACGTCGAGCCATCGCATCACTACGTTGCCGGCGAACCCGACACGCGACCGCGCGCGCGACCGGCGTCGCACCGACGACTACCGAGCGCGCCCCGCGTCGGGGCGCGCAAGCCCTATCCGGCAAGGGGCCGCCGGCAGGCGCGCATCGGCTACGATCGGCGAGCATCGAGCCGTTCCTCGCCTCTCAGCTTCCTTCGCGCAAGCGCAACTGCATGCGCTCGATGGCCATGCCGACCTCGGCGGCAGCGAGAACGCTGGCCGACTCCACGAAGCCGTCCACGGTGCGCCGGTAGTAGTCACGGGCCAGCTCACCGAGCGCGCCATAGCCGCGCTCGACGAAACGATCCGGCAGCCATGCGCGTAGCGCGCGGTAGCCGAACGGCTCGGTGGCATTGTTGTAGGTCACCAACGTCCCGCCCGAGAACGGCGTGAACTGGATCTCGCCGTTCTCGCGCGCCCCGAGCACCTGCGTGTCCACGGGGATCGTCCAGCGAATCGCGTAGCCCTCCCCCTCCTCGGCGGCAACCGGAAACACTTCCTCGTCGAGGAAGTACGCGTAGGTCAACGCGCCATAGATCGCTGCCGGCCACCGGCGTTGGGCAGCCGGCGCCACGAACGTCAGCGGGTTGATGCGATGGTAGACCCGAGCGCACTTCCCCGCCCAACCGACGACCCGGGTTTCCGTCATGCCGGGAACGAAGCGGACCTGGCCGTCGTAGTCGTGGAAGACCGCCGCCAACGCCACGGGCGCGACGTCGCGAACGAAGCGGAAGACACTTCCCCACAGCAAGTCGTCACGGATCGTCACCGGGGTCGCGTGCGTCGTCCCACGCCGGACCTCGGCGCGACGATCCTCCTCCAGGTCGTCGAAACGACGAAAGCTACGGCCGACCACCTGCCAATCGTCCCACACCGGCATCGAACGGTTCTCCTCAGTCTTCGACCGCGGGAGGGATGAGCACGAACTTGCCCACGTGCTGCTTTTCGAGAAACCGGCGCTGCGCCTCGACGATCTCGCCGAGGGGAAAGACGGCCGCCACCAGCGGTCGGATCTCGCCGCGCTCGATGTAGCCGACGAGATTCGGAAACACCGGCTCGTCCCATGCGGTGCAGCCGATCAGGGTCAGGTCGCGGAGGTACATGGTCCGCAAGTCGAGCTGCACCAAAGGTCCACTGATCGCACCGCTGGTCGCATAGCGACCGCCACGCTTCAGCGCCTCCAGCATGTCGGGGAAGCCATCACCACCGACGTTGTCGATGACCACGTCGGCGGAATGCCGCAGCTCCGCCACCAGGCGCGACCAGGCCGGCTCGCCCGGACGGCCGACGTAGACCCGCTCGGCGCCCAGCGCCCGCACGGCCTCCTGCTTCGCTGCACCGCACAATGCCGAGACCCGTGCGCCCCGGCGCCGCGCCAGCTGCACCACGGCCGAGCCGACGCCTCCCGATGCGCCGGGTACGACGACGTGATCGCCCGCCTGCACACGCGCCCGGTGGACCATGTTCTCGCCGGAACCGTAGGCACAGGGAATCGACCCGAGCTCGGCGTCGCTCCAGTCGCAGTCGACGGGGAACACCTCGGTCGCGGGCACGGCGACGAACTGCGCGAATGCGCCGTCGAAGTCGGACGCCATCCAGACATTGTCGAGCGCCGCGAAGCCCTCGGGGCCGCGCATGCACGAACGCACCAGCGCGCGCTTGCCGACCAGGTCTGCGCCCGCCTCGTCCGCCGCGGCGACGACCCTGCCGCAGCAGTCGGTCCCTTGGATGAGCGGGAACGGCGTCTTCTCGTTCCAGCCGCCGTCTTCCTTCTGGGTCGGATCCGTCTCTTCGACGCCGGCCTGGACGTTGGTCGCCGCGGCGACGCTCTTGGAGTACCAACCGAGGCGCGTTTTGATCTCGGTGTTGTTCACGCCGGCGGCGAGGACCTGAAGCAGCACTTCGCCGGGACCCGGCATCGGCGTCGGCACCGCCTTGTACTCGAGCCGATCGAAGCCACCGTTGCCGGTGGTGACGACCGCCATCATTTCTCTTGGAATCTTCATCTGCGTGCTTTCTCGGCTGTTCGAGGTGCGCGCCCGGAGCGCACCACCGCTAGGAGGCCCGGAAGCCTGCGGATGCAGGGCGCATCCCATCACCAAGCGCCGATGGGATGCCGCACTCGAGACAGAACCGGGCGCGGTCGGGGTTCGCATGGCCACAACCCGCGCAAATCATGTGGGGTGCGCCGCGGCGAAGCAGCGGCTTCCTGTCCAGGGACTCCGCGGAAAGACCATGCGATCATGTATATCGCACCAAGCTCGCCGTCCCGTCGAGGCGATTCGACGCCGTTGCCGGTGAGCGAGGACGAGCCTTGCGCGGTTCCGTGACACGCCGACCCGCGATCGCTAGAACGCCTCCATGGCGAACGTGCGAACACGACGCGATGGGTCGGTGCGGTGGATCGAGTTGGACTCGGGGCGCCGCAACCTCCTCGACGTGAACACGATCGACGGGCTGCGTCGCGCGCTCGCGCCCGACCCGGACGCGCCCGTCGCGGTGCTCTCCGGGCGCGACGACGCCTTCTGCGCCGGTCTCGATGTCCGCATCCTCCAAGCCGAGGCCAGCGCGCGCGAGGATTTGCTCGCCACCATGGGCGAGTTGCTCCTCGAGATCGTCGAAGGACCGACCCGCGTGGTCGTCGTCTGCCGCGGCCACGCCGTCGCGGCGGGCGCGATGCTCCTACTCGCCGCCGACGTGCGTCTGGGGGTCCCCGGCGACTACCGTATCGGCTTCACCGAACCGGCGCTCGGAATGCCTTTGCCCGAATTGCCTGCGTTGCTCGCGCGCGAAAGGCTGGACCGGCGCCGTCTGCACGAGCTGACCGTGCTCGGTCGCGTCGTCGGGGCCGCCGAAGCCACCGAGGTGGGCTTCCTGGATCGGCTCGTCGATCCAGGCGCCATCGAGGCGCAGGCGCTGCAGGCCGCGCGTTCCCTGACGACGCTCACGCCCGAGGCCTACGTGGGCAGCCGCCGCGCGCTGCTCGGGGCGCGGCTCGAACGCATGCGCGAGATGGTCGCCCGGCAACGAGCCCGGGCCGCCGCGGTGGCTAGCGATTGACGTGCTCGCGCCACGGCAGCGCTCGCAGCTTTGGTTTCGTCGACCGTGCCGATGTAGTGACGAGCGATGGACATCAGGATTTTTCTGACGACGTTCGCGGCGATCTTCCTGGCCGAAATGGGCGACAAGACCCAGCTCGCCGCGATGACGCTGGCGGCTCAAACGCGCGAGCCGTGGGCGGTTTGGCTGGGCTCGTCGCTGGCGCTCGCCTGCGTGTCCGCGATCGCCGTCGTCCTCGGCAGCACGCTCGCGCACGTGCTGCCGATGGAGTGGATCAAACGCGGCGCCGGCGGAATCTTCATCGTGATCGGCGCGCTCATGCTCGCCGATCGAATGTGAAGAGAGGATACGTCCGCCAGAGCACTGCTGCGGGGCGTGTTCGCCGTCGGACGTATCCCCTCTCTTGCTTCAGCGACCCTGCCAGCGTGGCGGTCGCTTCTCGACGAACGCCGTCAGCCCTTCCTTGAAGTCTTCGGTGCCGAACATCTTGGCGATGCCCTCGCCCGACATCTTCCAGCCGACGTCGTCCGGCTGGTCGGTCGCTTCGATCACGATCTTGCGGCTCTCGCGCACGGCCAGTGGCGCGTTCTCGCAGATCTGCGCCGCGAGCTTCAGCGCACCTTCGAGGGCCTGACCTTCGTCGCACAGCTCGTTGACCCAGCCGAAGTGGTGGGCGCGCTCGGCCGGGAAATCGAGTCGCCCGGTGAGCGCCAGCTCCATGGCGACGTTGCGGGGGATCTTGCGCGGGAGACGGAACAGACCGCCCGCCGCCGCGACCAGGTTGCGCTTGACCTCGGGGATGCCGAAGACCGCCGTGCGCGAGGCGACGACCAGATCGCACGCGAGCACGAGCTCGGTGCCGCCGGCGAGCGCCGGTCCGTCGACGGCTGCAATCAAGGGCTTCGTGCGCTCGCGCTGCACCAGGCCGCCGAAACCGCCGCGCTTGGTCATCATGCCGCCCGGGTCGACGCTCATCTGCTTGAGGTCGGCGCCGGCGCAGAAGATGTACCCCTTCGCCGTCTGCGCGCCGGTGAGCACGCCGACCCAGACCTCGTCGTCCGCTTCGATCTGGTCGATCGCTTCTTCGATGCCGGTGGCGACCGCGGTATTGACCGCGTTGCGCGCGTCCGGCCGGTTGATGGTAATGACACCGATGTTGCCGCGTTTCTCGTAGTTCACCATCCGCCCAATCTACGAAGATCGACCCCCGGTCGTCCATGCCCGGGGGGCTACTTTTCGCGGCGTCGAGAAGCTTCCGACCCGTCCGCAGCGGCCATCTCGCGGAACGCAGCGTTGCCCTGCAGGAGCTCGTCGTAGGTGCCGGTGCCTGCGAGCGTGCCGTCCTGCAGGAAGATCAGGCGATCGCAGTGGCGCACCGTGCTGAGACGATGGGCGATGATCACCATGGTCTTGCGTCCGTGCAGCGCCGCGACGGTTTCGGTCAGTGCGCGCTCCGTCTGATTGTCGAGAGAAGAGGTCGCCTCGTCGAAGACGAGCACGTCGGGGTTGTTGTACAGCGCCCGGGCGATGGCGATGCGCTGGCGCTCGCCGCCGGAGATGCGCACGCCGCGCTCGCCGATGAGCGTGTCCACGTTCTCCTCCAAGTCGTATACGAAGGGCGCCAGCTGCGCCATGCGGAGAACCTGGCGGATGCGGGCCTCGTCGGTTTCCCCGTGCGCGAGACCGAACGCGATGTTCTCGCGGATGCTCGCGTCGAGCATCGCCGGCTCCTGGGCGACGTAACCGATCTGCCCTTGCCAGCCGCGCAGATCGCCCTGAATGCTGCGGCCGTCGACCAAGACGGCGCCTTCCGTGGGCGGCAGCAAACCGAGCAAGACGTCGATCAACGTGCTCTTGCCGGCGCCGGTCGAGCCGACCACGCCGAGCGATTCGCCGCGCCGCACGACGAAGCTCACGTCGTTCAACGCCGGGCGCGCCGCGCCCTCGTAGCGGAACGAGACGCCGCGCACCTCCAAACTCTCCCGAAGCGGCCCGATGTCATCGACGGACGCCGGTGCCGCGCCGAGGTCGAGCGCGCGCAGCCGCCGGGCGTCCGCATGGATGGCCGCCACCGGCTCGCTCACTCCGGCGATCTGGCTGAGCTGGAAGACGATCATGTGGAACGAGGGCAGTAGGCGGAGCGCCGCATACGCGAAGACGCCGATCGTCGGTGCCAGCTGCCAGGGCTCGGTCTGGTTCCAGATCGACACCCCCACGAGCGCGGCGAGTGCGCAGATGAACAACGTCTCGACCAGCAAACGTGGCGTCCACTCCAACAGCCGAAAGGACACCTCCACGCGCGCGACCTCGGCCTGCGCTTCGTGGCCCAGCCGGGTGAAGTAATCGCCGCGGCCGAGCAGCTTGACCTCCTTGATGCTCCCGAACGCGTGCTGCAGCACCCGGAGCAGCCGGGCCGAGCTCTGCCGGCGCGACGCGCCCCACGCCGCCACCGTCGCCTGCGTCCCCCACAACAGCACGACCGATAGCAAACCCGCCCCCGCGGCAACGGCCAGCGAGGTGGCGGGAGTCACCCAGATCAGCATGACGATGACCCCGAGCGTGATGAAGGCCTCGGCCATCACGGTCGTCGCCGCGCCGAGCGTGAACGCACACACCTCGCGCGCACCGTGCATCAGGTCGCGCATGAGCTGCGCGGAGTTGCGCCGCAAGTGAAACGCGTAAGGAGCTTGGAGGTAGGTTCGCAGCAGACCGGAGAGCAGGTGGATGTAGCTTCCCTCGGCGCAGTGGCCGCGCCAGTACACCTCGAGAACGCGCAGGCCGTTCTTGACCAGGAAGAGCACCGCGATCAGCAGCGCCACGAGCGCCGTCATCGACTCCGACGTCGCACCGGCGCCCAGCCACCAGCGCAAGGGCTCGAGCCAGCGGATCGAAACGCTGGCGTCCACATCGGTGATCAAGCGGATGAGCACGAACACCGCTCCCGCGCCGAGCATCTCGAGCAACGCGGTGACGACGCCGAGGGGTACGAGCCAGAACCAGCGGCGGCGCCAGGTCGGGCCGACGAGATCGAGGGCCATGCGTACGGTGGACAGCACGGCTCTCTCATACGGCCTTGTCGGGCTTCCGGCCAGCATCGTCGCGCAACCCACCACGACGCCCCGTCCGACCTCGGCTCCCGAGCCTACTCGCGCGGGCGCACCGAGATGCAGCCTTCGGCACTCGCGCCCTTGGCGCGCGCCGGGCAGTGCGCTTAGATGCCGGTGCACCACAGGGGAGGACGAACGTTGGAAAGCACGACGGCAACCGGTGCGGCCATCGCACCTTCGGGCAGCCGTGTCGCCGCCCGCACGACCGCTGCCAGCGCATTGCGGTTCTTCTGGACGTGGACCGCGCTCTGGTGGGGCGGCGTTGGCGTATGCGCCCTCGGGTTCTTTCTCGGTGCATTCGACTTCGTCACCAGCACCAAGGCCGGGCTCTACGCCATCAGCATCTGGCTGAACGCGTGGGTGATCGTCTACTGGATGCAGAAGCGCGAGGGGCGGGCCGACCTCGCCGTGTACCACGATTGCCTGGTCGTCTGGATGCTGTCCTACACGCTGACCAACTCGCTATGGGAAATCCCCTGGGTGATGTTCTCACCCTTCGTGTTCGAGAACCTGCGCACACTCGACGACGTGATCGCCCACACCGACTACATGCGCGAGAGCATCCTGCACATGTACTGGTGGGTGCTGGCCTCGTTCAGCTCCGTCGACCTGCGCACGGTGAACCACGACTCGACGTTCTACACGCTCGAGATCTACTCGTTCGTCAACGTGCTGTCGGTCGCCTACTTCTTCCATCTCAACGCCAAGGGCTCGCCCTACCGCTACCTCGTCCCGGTGCTCGGCTCCGGCGAGCCGGTCGCGTCGACCTTCATCTTTTCGTTCTCGGAGGTGTTCGGTGGGTTCGAGAACATGGCCGGCGGCGTCGCCGACACCCTGCTCGCGTTGTTGTGGACGCAGTACCAGTACTTCGTGTTCCCGCTGATCTTCGGCTACTTCGGCAGCAAGCTGCTGCTGGACGACTGGCGCCACGCCTTCGCCGGCCGCGGCGCGGCGTGATCCGTTCCCGGAGCTCGATGGGAGGCTAGCTCCCACGCAGCCGTGCTACGTCGGTGGGGACGAGCCGGGCGGCCGCGACTCCGTGATCAGGAGTCCGGGCGCGCAGACGCGCGAGCGTCCGATGAACCCCACCCCGGCGTCGACCAACGCTTCCATCAGCGCTTCGAGGTCTGCCTGCCGGGGATGCGACACGCCGGAACCTGCGGAGCGTACGGAGCGCGGAACCGACCGCGCGCAAGCGCTCGCGAGGAGAAAGGGAAAGCGACCATTCCAACAAACCGAGATCGACGTGGTCGACGGCTTCGAGGACCAGCGGATCCATCGCCGCGACGCGTGCGCGCGCCCCGTCGAAATCGTCCGAAGGAGACATGTCGGCAGAGTCCCCGAGCGCGCGCTGGGCCCGCAAGGAACCAACCCCGAAGGCCCGCCCGCGACACCCAGGGTCAGGTGAGGCGCGCCAGAGCCATGCGCGGAAGCGGGCCGGACGTGGGTAAGGGTGAGTCTGCCGCCGGCGCACCGCGGACGACGACCGCGCAAGGATCGGTCCGGTTGCCGATTCAAGCCCAGAGGGAGTCGAGATCGGGGTA
>CALJUJ010000475.1 GCA_937975525.1 uncultured bacterium | reverse complement strand
CTGGGAGAACGTCCCGGCCCGCTCGTTTCTCGCCGTCGCGGTCGCGCGTGATCGCTATCGCTACCGCCGCGCCGCCTTCCGCATCTCGCGGCGCGTGCGGCGCGCGCACCACGCGACCACGCTCGACCGTTGCGAGATCGAGGAAGACGCCGTCGTCCTCGGCGGCGCGTTCGCCGGCAGCGAGCTGCGCTACGTCCTGCGTTGGATCGCCGTGGCCGACGACCAGATCCGCCTCGAGGTCGACCTCGAGGGCGCGCAGGCGGCGATGATCAACCGGCTCAAGCTCACGTGGCGCGCAGCTTCCGACGAGCGCTTCTTCGGCTTCGGCGCGCAGTACAGCGTGCTCGACATGAAGGGCCGCAAGCTGCCGATCTGGTCGCAGGAGCAGGGGCACGGGCGCGGCCTGCAGCCGCTCAGTCGGCTGATCGAGCTCACCTCGGCCGGAGCGGCCGGCAAGTGGCACACGACGTACACCGCGGTGCCCTACTACGTCACCTCGCACGCCCGCGGCTTCGCGCATGAAGGGTACGAGTACTCGCAGTTCGATCTGCGCGACGCCGAAGAGGTTCGCTTCAAGACGTTCGCCCGACGACTGTCGGCGCACGTGTACGGTGGCACGACGCCGGCCGCCGTCGTCGCCGCTCACAGCGGCTTGGGCGGGCGCATGCGCGAGCTACCCGATTGGGTTCACACGGGGGCCATCGTCCGCGTGCACGGCGGCTCGCACGCGGTGCGCGAGCGCGTCGACGCTCTCGTCGACGCGGGCGTACCGTTGGCGGCGGTGTGGATCGAAGACTGGTGCGGCAAGCGCCAGACGATGCTCGGCACACGGCTGTGGTGGAATTGGGAGCCCGACCCACAGCTCTACTCCGACTGGGGCGAGTTGGTCGCCGAGCTCCGACAGCGCGGGGTGCGTACCATCGGTTACTTCAACCCGTATCTCGCCGACGCCCGCACCAAAGCGAACCGGCACCGCAACCTCTACCAGGAGGCCTGGCGCAGCGGCTTCCTCGTACGCCACCACGGCGGCAAGCCCTATCACATCGGCCAGGGCGGCTTTCGTGCCGGCCTGCTCGACCTGAGCAACCCCGACGCACGCGAGTGGATCAAGGCGATGATGCGCGAGCAGATCGGGCTCGGCGTCGCCGGCTGGATGAACGACTTCGGCGAGGCGCTGCCGCCGAACTGCGTCCTCCATTCGGGTGAAGATCCGAAGGATTTCCACAACCGCTACGTCGAGGAGTGGGCGCGGGTGGCACGCGAAGCCGTGCGCGAGGCGGGCGCCGACGACGAGGTCGTCTTCTTCAATCGCTCCGGCGCCATGCGCAGCCCCGGAGTGGCGACGCTCTTCTGGCTCGGCGACCAACTGGTGACCTGGGACCAGTTCGACGGCATCAAGACGGTCGTGCCGGGCCTCCTGTCGAGCGGCCTGTCGGGCTACACGCTGAGCCACAGCGACATCGGCGGCTACATGTCGATCTCGTTCCGCGGCTTGCAGCTGAACCGCTCGAAGGAGCTCTGGATGCGCTGGGCCGAGCTCGCCGCCTTCACCTGCGCGTTCCGCACCCACGACACCAACGAGCCGGCGCGCAACCACCAGTACGATTCGGACAGCGAGACGCTCGCGCACTTCGCCGCGATGGCCAAGCTGTTCGTGGCGCTCGCGCCGTACCGCAAGCTCGCCGTGCGCGAAGCCGCGCAGCGCGGCATCCCGGTGCTGCGCCACCTGCTCCTGCACCATCCCGACGACCCGGAAGTGCTCGGCCTCGAGCAGCAGTTCCTGCTCGGCCCCGATCTGCTCGTGGCGCCGGTGGTGGATCCCGGCGCCACGAGCGTTCGGGTCTACCTGCCGCGCGGCCGCTGGGTGCACGCGTGGTGCGGATCGGAGCACACGAGCGAAGGCGCGTGGATCACTGCCGAGGCACCGATCGGGCGTCCGGCCGTGTTCGCGCCGCCGGGCAGCGAGGTGTTGCGCATCCTGCGCGACGAAGTGCTGCCGTTGCTGCCCTGAGAGGCGCCGCGGCGACGGGCTCGTGCTGCGCCGGCGATTTGGCTAGCGTGCGCGGCGATGACGCCGCACGCGCGCGCCATCGACCTCGGCACCAGCGGTCCGAAGGTCGCGCTCGTCGGCCTCGACGGTCGCCTGGCAGCGGCACGCGCCGGCAGCGTGGCGATGGACGTCGACGGCGATCGCGCCGAGCAGGATCCCGAGGAGATCTGGCGCTCGATCGTCACGGCCACGCAAGCCGTGATCGCCGAAGCCGACCTGCCGACCAATTCGATCGTCTCCGTCAGCTGTGCGAGCCAGTACTTCTCCCTGCTGCCGATCGGCCGCGACGGCGAGCCCCTCGCCCCGCTCGTCACGTGGATGGACAAGCGTGGCGCCCGCTACAATCACGCGCTGTACGAGCGCCACCCGGAGGCGTTCACCACCTGGGCCGACGTCCACGGAATGGTTCCCCTGCCCTCCGGCGCCGATTCGCTCGCGCACCTCCTGTTCTTCTTCCACGAGTGCCCCGAGGTCTACGAGCGCGCGGCGTGGTTCGTCGAGCCGATGGACTACGTCACCGCGCGGCTGTGCGGGACGTGGGCTGCCAACCCCTGCAGCGCGTTCGCCCAGATGTTCACCGACAACCGCGATCCGACGCAGCCGCGCTACGACGAGCGCCTGGTGGCGATGGCGGGGATCGATCGCGCCAAGCTGCCGCCCCTCGCCGAAGTCAACGCGCGGCTCGGCACACTGCGGCCGGCGGTGGCAGCCGAGCTCGGACTCGCACCGACGACGCCGGTGTTCGCCGGCGTCAACGACACCCAGGCGGCTTCGATCGGCACGGCGACGTTCCGTGCCGGCGTCGGCGCGCTCAACGTCGGCACCACCGGCCAGGTGCTCGCGCACGTACCGGGAAAGCGCAGCGACTTCGACAACGAGATCGTCAGCATGCCCAGCCCGCTTCGCGGTCGACACCTGGCGATGGCGGAGAACGGGCTCGGCGCGCGGCCGCTCGACTTCTTCCTACGCAGCATCGCTTGCAGCGCCGACGCGCTCGGCGACCATCGCGTCGCCGACCCGTTCGCCGGCATCGAGGACGTCCTGCGCGACGTCCCCCCCGGAAGCCACGGCGTTCTGTTCCTCCCCTGGCTCGCCGGCTCCGGCGCACCGTCCGGCTCGACGTCGGCGCGCGGCGGATTCTTGAATCTATCGCTGCAGTCGACCCGCGCCGACATGACGCGTGCCGTGCTCGAGGGCTGCGCCCTGAGCCTGCGGTGGCTGCTGCCGGCGGTCGAA
>CALJUJ010000474.1 GCA_937975525.1 uncultured bacterium | reverse complement strand
TCGCGGGCATTCAGCCCCCGTGCACGAGCTCGCGCAACCGGGTCAGGCTACTTCGGCTTGCGACTCACGGCGCAGCGAAGACACCCGGTCGGCCCCACAACCGCATCTGCTCGAGAATCCAGCGTTGGCGTGCGCGCAGCCGCGGCCCCGGCCGCGCGACGTCGAACACCCGCGGGTTCGGCAGGGCGGCCGCCAACAGCGCGGCTTCCTCTCGATTGAGCGCTACCGCCGGCTTGGCGAAGTAGTGCCGGGCGGCGGCCTCGGCGCCGTAGATGCCGTCGCCGAGCTCGACGACGTTCAGGTACACCGTGAGGATGCGCTGCTTCGGCCACAGGACCTCGATCCACACCGTGAACCACGCTTCGAGTGCTTTGCGCAGCCAGGTTCGGCTCGGCCACAGAAAGACGTTCTTCGCCGTCTGCTGGCTGATGGTGCTCGCGCCGCGCACGCGGCGCGACGACTGGTTGTGCCGCAGGGCCGAACGGATCGCAGCCAGATCGAAGCCGTGGTGCTCGAGAAAGCGCTGGTCCTCGGCACAGACGACCGCGAGTTGCAGAGCCGGGGAGATGCGGTCGAGTTTACGCCAGCGGCGATCGACGCGGACCGCGCGGCGTTCGTCCCGGGCCTGCTCGACGGCGCGCAGAACCATCAGCGGCGTCGCCGGCACCGGTACGATGCGGTAGACCAGGACCGCGCCGACGCTCGCGGCGACGAGCCCCAGGACGAGCCGCGCCAGCAGCCCCGCGCCTCGTCGCAAGCGCGCACGCCACGCTCCCCGGTTTTGCCGATGCGCCATCGCTGCCGGCGTACCACGTCGGGCGATGGCCCGGGAGCGCTGCGCGGGCGAGGCGCGTATCGCGACGCGTTGACGCACTGCGGCGGCTGGTGTTAGCAGCACGGGGTCGTCGCATCAGCCGCGACGCGGGCGCCCGGCAGGCGCGGTGGCGACGCTGCTTTCTGCCGGGCTACGACGCCACAATCCAATTCGAGGAGAAACACCAACCGATGCTCATTCGCAAACGCACCCTGCTCGTCCTCGCCCTTCTCGCACCAGCCCCGGCGCTCGGTCAGCTCTGCGACGGTGACTGCGCCAACGACGGCGCGGTCACGGTCGACGAGATCGTCACCGGCGTGAACCTCGCGCTCGGCGTCGCGCCACTCGCCCAGTGCAATCCCTTCGACCGCGACGCCAGCGGCGGGGTGACCGTCGACGAAGTGATCGCAGCGATCAACAACGCCCTCTCGGGTTGTCCGGACGCGCCAGCGCAATCGCTGTTCGGAGTCGCGGCCACGGGCGCAGCGACCGTCGGTCAGGTATGCGCCGTCGCCGGCGACGGCAGCAACGCGGGCTGCTCGGCGACCGCCGTCGACGGCTCCTTTCGCATCGACACCAGCGGCGCGCCCGCTCCCTTCATCCTCCGAGCGCTGTCGACGCTCGGCGACGGTCAACCGCAGTTTTCGTGGTCCGACGCCAACGACGGCCTGATCAACGTCACGCCCTTCACGACGCTGGCGCTGCTCCTAGCGACCGACTACGACGACCTGCCACAGCTCTACGCGGACTGGCTCACCGGCCAGAGCAGCGTCGACCCGGAGATCCTGACCGACGCCGTCGACGCCATGCTCGACAACTTCGCCGCCGAGCTCGCCGGCGCCGTCGACGCCGGCTTCGATCCGTTCACCAGCTTCTTCGCCGCCAACGGCAGCGGCTTCGACAGCGTTCTCGACGGGCTCGCTTTCAACTTCGACTTCGCCAACGGCCTGGTCTTCCTCAACGGTTCCGGCCTGGAGATCGACTTCGATCCCAACACGTTCCCGGACGGCAACTTCCGATTGACGATCAGCCTGTCGATCCCGCCGGCGCCGCCGCAGCAGGTGGCGTCCATCGACAACGTCCCGAAGCCCGCCGACCAATCCCAGTTCTGCGTCCCCGAGCTCTTCGACGACGCGTTCACCGGCCTCGGCGCGTACACCGTGACGAGCTGCACCTTCGACGGTAGCGTCGGCCGCATCTCCGCCAACGTTTCCGTCCCTGGCTTCACGCTCAGCTACACCGCGGTCTACACGTACACGCCGCTCTGACGGCCCGAAGGTGCGGATGCGGCCAACGTGCCGCATCCGCACCCGTCGGCCGGGCGCCGCTTCGCTCGCCGCTCGGCGATTGCTACAAGTCCGCTCCATGACCCCGTCGCGCATGCAACGCTCCACGCTCGGCGGCCGCGCCGCCGAAGCGCGAGTCGCCCGATTCGTCGTACCCGCCACGCTCGTCCTCGGCATCGTGCTCGCCTACGCCGCGCACCAGCTCGCCACCGCCATCGGCGTCGGCGCCGGCTTCACCGCCAAGGTCGTCTGCTCCTTGCACTTCAACAGCGGCCTCGAGCCGGACGACCTGATGCGCGGCTACGTCGACGCCGAGCTCGGCGGCTTCGGCCCGGTGATGCGTCTCGAAGTCGACGATGCAAGCGTCACCGCCCGCGGCCCTTTCGGCGTGAGCGCCCGTGCCGTGTACCGCCCCGGGCACGGCTGCACGCTGCTCGCCGGCCGCCCCGAGAGCGCGATCGCCCCGGCCACCGACTACGAGCGCTTCCCGGTCGACATCCTCACGCACTACTACGGCGCCGACCCGAAGAGCGGGCCCGCCGGCGTCGAGGCGGCCATCGACGCGGCGTTCGCCGAGCCCGCGGAGGCCGGACGCGAGCGCCATACGACCGCCGTCGTCGTGCTTCACCAGGGCAAGCTGATCGCCGAGCGCTACGCCGCCGGTTACGGTCGCGACGTGCCCATGCTGTCTTGGTCGATGGCAAAGAGCGTGCTCGCGGCGCTCGTCGGCGCCCTGGTCCAGGACGGGCGCCTCGATCTCCACGCGCCGGCACCCGTGTCGGAGTGGGCGACTCCGGGGGACCCGCGCGGCGCGATCACGCTCGACATGCTCCTCCGGCAGTCGAGCGGCCTCGCCTTCGACGAGACCTACGGGGCTCTGAACGACGTCTCGCGCATGCTGTTCACCGCGCCCGACACGGGAGCCTTTGCCGCGCGCCAGCCTCTGCAGCATCCACCCGACAGCGTCTGGTCGTATTCGAGCGGAACGTCGAACATCGTCGCCCGCATCGCCGCCGACGAGCTGCAGCGCAGCCCCGACGTGCTCGCTGCGTTCGCCCGCGAAGAGCTGTTCGAGCCGTGCCAGATCCGCAGCGCGTTCTTCGAGCCCGACGCTTCGGGTACGCCGATCGGCTCGTCGTTCGCGTTCATGACGGCACTCGACTGGGCCCGCTTCGGCGAGCTGCACCGCAACGACGGAGTCTGCGGCAAGCAGCGCGTCTTGCCCGGGGGCTGGGTCGACTACGTCACCACGCCGACGCCAGCGGCGCCGCAAGGGCGTTATGGCGCCCATTGGTGGCTCAACGCCGGTAGCGCCGACGACGCCGGCGACCGGCCGTGGCCGGAGCTGCCGGCGGACATGTACGCGGCGATGGGTCACAGCGGCCAGTGGGTGGTGGTCGTCCCCTCGGCGGAGCTCGTCGTCGTTCGCCTCGGCCTGTCGCAGCCGGACGACGCCAACGACGGCACGGTCGAGCTCGTCGCCGCGCTGATCGACGAGCTCGGCGGTCGGCCCTGAACGCAGCTAGGGAGCAGACATGGACTATTCCGAATACCAGAACCTCCGGTTCGAGCATCGTGCCAACGGCGTGCTGCTGCTCACGCTCGACCGCCCGCCGGTGAACGCCACCGACGAGCGCATGCACTGGGAGCTGACCGAGGTCTGGAAGACGATCGAGGCCGACGCCGCGGTCAAGGTCGTGCTCGTCACCGGCGCGGGCAAGGCGTTCTCGGCCGGCGGCGACATCAGCCTGCTCGACGGCCTCGCCGGCAACCCCGAGGCCGTCAGCCGCACGCTGCGCGAGGCGGCGGCTCTCGTCTACAACATGGTGAACCTCGAGAAGCCGATCGTGTCGGCGATCAACGGCGTCGCGGTCGGCGCCGGCCTCGCGGCGGCGCTGATGGCCGACATCTCGATCATTGCCGAGGATGCGCGCTTCACCGACGGCCACCTGCGCCTCGGCGTCGGCGCCGGCGACCACGCCGCGATCCTGTGGCCGCTGCTGTGCGGCATGGCCAAGGCCAAGTACTACCTGCTCACGGCGGACTTCATCGACGGCAAGGAGGCCGAGCGCATCGGGCTGGTCAGCAAGTGCGTGCCCGCGGAGCAGCTGCTGCCCACGGCCGAGCAGATCGCCGACAAGCTCGCCGCCGGGCCACAGAACGCGCTCCGCCTCACCAAGCGGGCCCTGAACGGCTGGATCCGCATGGCCGGACCGATCTTCGAGAACTCGCTGGCCTACGAGATGCTGAACTTCCTCGAGCCCGACGCCCGCGAGGGCATCGCCGCCCTCAAGGAGAAGCGGCCGCCGCGGTTCGGCGGCTGACGCGGCGGCTTCGATCGGACGGATCCGACTAGCCCGCGCCGCGCCGTCGTGGCACAAGCTCATCCAGCGAAGCGCGGAGGAGCCCAATGGTGCATGCCAGCTGTCTGTGCGGAGACGTCTCCTGGGACATCGACGGCCCGTTCCTGTTCATGTCGCACTGCCACTGCTCGCGCTGTCGCAAGTTCCACGGCACTCCTTTCGCCACCTACGTCGGCGGCCCGGCAGCGAGCCTGACGCTGCGCGGCAGCGACGCGATCGCGGGCTGGGAGTCCTCGCCCGGCTTCGTCCGGTCGTTCTGTCGCACCTGCGGCAGCAAGGTGCCCGGCGCGCCGTGGCAGGATCTCCACTTCGTCCCGGCGGGCAACTTCGACGACGATCCCGGGCACCGGCCCGAAGCGAACATCTTCGTCGACTCGAAGGCGTCGTGGTTCGAGATCACCGACGGTCTCACCTGCTTCGCCGCCTACCCCGACGGGGTCGACGCGCCGGTGCTCGCCGACAGCGAGCCGCCCGACCGCGGCGGCAACGGCGTGCGCGGCAGCTGCGGCTGCCGTGCGGTCACCTTCCGCATGATCGAGCCGCCCCTGGACGCGCGCAACTGCCACTGCGGGCGCTGCCGCAAGGGCAGATCGGCCGCCTACGCGGCGAACCTGTTCGTCACGCTCGGTGGCCTCGTCTACACACATGGACAGGACCGTATCGTCGAGTACAAAGTCCCCGCCGCCGATCGCTTCACACAAGCCTTCTGCTCGATCTGCGGCTCGGCGATGCCGGTCACCTACCGCGACCGCGGCGTCAGCGTCGTCCCCATGGGCGCCTTCGACGACGACCCCGGCATCCGCCCGCGGTCGCACATCTTCGTCGGCTCGAAGGCACCCTGGTTCGAGATCACCGACGACCTGCCCCAATTCGCGGGCTATCCCGACTGAGACGACCTCAGCGCGGCGGTGGCGCCGCATGCTCGGCGACGAAGGAACGGATCGAAGCCGCCGTCTCGGCGGCGAGCCACAGGTCGTTGTGGCCGGCATCGGCGACGACGACCAGCCGCGCACGTTCGCCCAGGGCGGCGGCGACGGCACGCCCGTGGGCGACATCGATGACCTCGTCGCCGGCGCCGTGCACGATCAGCACCGGGGCCTCGACGTCGACCAGCTGCGGCAGGGCCTCCCAGCGGTCGGCCAGCAGCCAACCCAGCGGCATCCCGAGCGCCTCGTCGGCGACGCGGCGAATCGACGTGTACGGCGACAGCAGGACGACCCCGGCGGGCGGCGTGCCCGCACGCGAGAGGGCCGCAGCGAGATATACGGCCACGCCCGTGCCGAGCGATTGGCCGATCAAGAAGAGGCGTTGCGGCCGAGCGCCGAGGTGACGCACCTGCCTGCCGGCATCGGCGATCAAGTCGTCCTGCTTCGGCGTCCCCTGCGAACCGTCGTAGCCGCGGTAGGCCCACACCGCCCAGCCCCACGGGCGGTCCTGCACCAGCTGCGCGAGGACGCCCGAGGTCTCGACGAGCGACATGGCGTTGCCACCGAAGAAGAGCAACTCGGCGGCGTCCGGAACCGCGGGGTGGCGCAGGCCCACCAGGCGAATCGCCCGGGAGGCGATCGGCTCGACGCGGGCGTCGTGGAGCTCGGCGAGACGCTCGACGACCGCGGCCGGCGTCGTCGTCGGGTAGTAGATCGGACTGCGCACGCAGCCGGGAAGCCACGCGAGCGACAAGGCCATCGACAAGGCCCGGGCGCGGCGGCGCATCGCGCCGGCGCTCAGACCGCTTCCATCACGGCGCCGGCGCCGAGGCCGCCGGCGGCGCAGATCCCGATCAGGGCGGTCTTGCCGGTGCCGCGGGCGAGCTCGTTCGCCACCGTCGTCACGATGCGCGCCCCCGTCGCGCCGAACGGGTGCCCGATCGCCAGCGATCCGCCGTGCAAGTTGATCGAGGCCGGATCGATGTCACCAACCGCAGCGTCGCGGCCGAGACGCTCGCGCGCGAACTCGCGGCTGCCCATCGCCTTGATGACGCTGAGGACCTGGGCGGCGAAGGCCTCGTGCATGTCGATGATGTCGATGTCGGCCAGCGTCATCCCCGCGCGATCGAGTGCCTCGGGCATGGCCAGCGCCGGCCCGATGAGCAGCTGGTCGGCCGGGTCGACGCCGACGTACGACCAACTGCGGAAGGCCGCCAGCGGCGTGTAGCCGAGGGCGCGCGCCTTGTCCTCGGCCATCAGCAGCACGGCCGCGGCGCCGTCCGTGAGCGGGCTGGCGTTGCCCGCGGTGACGGTACCGTTCGCCGTGAAGACCGGACGCAAGCGGGCGAGCTTGTCGACGCTCGTATCGGCGCGAACGAGGCCGTCGGTGTCGATACGGCCGCCGTCGGGCAGCGGCACCGGCGCGACTTCGTTCGCAAAGCGGCCGGAGGCGATCGCGGCCGCGGCGCGCTGGTGCGACTGCGCGGCGAACCGGTCCTGCGCTTCGCGCTCGATGCCGTTGATCTGCGCCATCCGCTCCGCCGACTCGCCCATCACCTCACCGGTGGTGCGCTCGGCGATCTCGGGCCGGCGCGGCAGCACTTCGCCGATCGGCATGAGCTGCGCGAGGGCGCCGAGGTAGTCCAGCGCCGAAGAGTGTCGGGAGGGGACCGGCTGTAGGGCGTGGGGGACGTTCGACGATAACGGGATAGCCGCGTAGCTGGTCGAGACGGAGCCGCCGGCGATGACGACGTCGGCTTCGCCACGCTCGATGGCCGCCGCCGCGAGGGTCACGGCCTGCAAACCCGAGGCGCAGGCGCGGGTCACGGTCATGCCCTCGACCGCTGCGGGCAGGCCGAGATCGAGGGCGATCTCGCGGCCGACGTTCGGCGCCGCCGTAGGCAGGATCACACCGCCCCAGACGATCGAATCGATCTCCTCGCGCGGCACCTCGAGTCGGCGCAACAGGGCGCCGGTGGCCGCCACGCCGAGGGCGATCGTGTCGAGCTTGGTGAACTGGGTGAACGCCTTCAGGAACGGCGTGCGCGCGCCGCCGACGACGACGGCGCGACGCGGTTTCGGGGTGGTGGACTCACTCATCTCTGTTCTCCCGGGGTGTGTGGGGTCGGGTCGCGGCCGCTTGCGGAGATCGCCTCATGCACCGATGAGCGCTCCGCCGCAAACGCGCAGGACGCTGCCGGTGACACCGGCGGCGCCGGGAGTCGCGAGGAAGGTGATGGCGTTGGCGACGTCTTCCGGCTGGCCGCCCTGCCCGAGGGCGCTCAGCCGCCGCGCGGTCTCGCGCACCATGAACGGGATTGCCGCGGTCATGCGGGTCTCGATGAAACCAGGCGCGACGGCGTTGACGGTGATGCCGCGATCCGCCAGCTCGCCGGCGAGATGCTCGACGAGGCCGATCAAACCCGCCTTCGCGGCGGCGTAATTGGACTGCCCG
This sequence comes from uncultured bacterium, assembly GCA_937975525.1. Classification (GTDB taxonomy): domain Bacteria; phylum Desulfobacterota; class Binatia; order HRBIN30; family HRBIN30; genus CALJUJ01. The sequence goes on along the minus strand of CALJUJ010000474.1, from coordinate 2,963 downwards.
ACGTTGCCGGCGATCCCGGCGACCGACGACAGGCAGACGATGCGCCCGTGCTCGCGCAGGCAACCCTCGCGCAAGGCGGCGGTGATGCGGTCGACGGCGACCAGGCTGACGCCGACCACCGAGTCCCAGGCCTCGGGCGCCATGCGCGCGATCGTCTTGTCGCGGGTGATGCCGGCGTTGTGCACGACGATGTCGACGCCGCCGTGCTGCGCCTGCAGCGCACTGGCAATCGCCGCAGGCGCCTCCTCGTCGAGCACGTCGACGAGGAGGCCCGAGCCGCCGATGCGGTCGGCGACGGCGCGGACCAATTGGCCGTCCTGGGGACGGTCGAGACAGACGACGTGGGCGCCTTCGGCGGCGAGCGTCTGCGCGGTGACTGCGCCGATGCCGCGCCCGGCCCCCGTCACCAGCGCCACCTTGCCGGCCAGCGGCCGCACCTGGGGCGATCGGCCGTCGAAGGCGGCTCGGGTGGTGACGTGGATCGGCTGTGCCGTGACGAAGGCGGAGGACGAGGCGAGCAGGAAGCGCAGCACTCCGTCGACGCGGTGCTCCGCGCCCGGATCGACGACGACGAGGTTGGCGGTGGAGCCGAAGCGGCCGATCTCCTTGGCGACGCTGCGCACGGCGCCCTCGATCGCCCGCCGCGCGGCGGCCGAGCCGGCGCTCTCCGCACCAGCGTGCGGGCGCGTGAGGACGACCACCCGGCCGCACGTGCCGAGCGTCGGCACCCATTCGTGCAGAGCATCGTAGAGGGAACGCAGCGCCGCTGGGGTGTCGATGGCAGTCGCGTCGAAGACGAGAGCGTGCAGGCGCTCGTCGCCGAGGGCTTCGTGGTCGCGGAGCACGGCGACGGTGTCCGCCGGCACGGCGCCGGCGCGGGCGCAGGCGTGGCGGTCGTTCTCGTTGACGGCGGCCACCCGCGCGCCGGAGTCGACGAGGGTACGGGCGACGACGTCGCCGAGCTCGCCCCCGCCAGTGGCGAGCACCAGCCATTCGTCGAGCGGCTTCTCCACGTAGGGCCCGGCCGGGCGGCGCAGGTCGACGGGGATCGGGATCGGCAGACCCGTCGCCTTGACGATCGAGCGTACGGCCGGGCTTTGGGTCAGGTCGGAAAGCAGATCGGACATGATTCGACTCCTGGGGTTGGCAATGATCGGCAGCGACCGGGGCTCAGGCAGAGAAGGTGCCGACGAGGTAGGCCGGCCCGCCCGGAGCATCGCCGACGAAGACCTCGTCGCCGCGGACGTAGAGCGCGACGCTGGCGGGCAGCACGAGCGGGCGCGTGAAACGCACGTCGAGCTGCTGCAGGCGGTCGACGTCGCCGTCACACACTCCTTGCACCAAGCCTTCGAAGGCGCGCGCCATGGTTGCGAAGCCGTGGAGGATGACGCTGCGGAATCCGGACATGCGGGCGTAGGCCGGGATCCAGTGGATCGGGTTGACGTCGCCGGTGAGCTTGGCGAAGTCGAACCCCGCATTGGCGTCGAGCTTCCAGACGCCGAGCTCGCGGGCGTCGAGCGGTACGACCGGCTTGTCGTCCTTGCGCGGCGGCGAGCCGTCTTCCGACTTGGGTGAGCCGCCGAGCGGCACGATGGCGTAGAGGTCGGCGACGAGGGCATCGCTGCGCTCGGCGGGTCCGGAGACGATGCGTTGCTGGAGCACGGCGCGGCGGCCGTTGTCGTCGACGCTCTCGAGGCGCGCGTGGGTGTGCAGCGGCTGCCCGGCGGGCAGCGGCGCCTGGCAGCGCAGGCGGCAGCCGCCGTTGACGACGCGCTTCATGGGATACGGCAGGCCGGCGAGGGTGCGGGCGGCGAGCGGGAAGGCCCACTGCGGAAAGAGGTGGGGCGGCACGCGGCCGGCGTAGGCTTCGGGGCTGCCGCCGACGTGGGCGACGTAGTCGCGCAGGAGGTCGGCGGGCAGGGGTGCCGAGACCGCCTGGTATTCGGGGCCCGGCACGGGGGGCGCGGCGGGGGCGCTGCGGAACCCCTGGGTGAGCGCCGTCCAGGCGGTGCGAGCGACCGCGGAGAGGGCCGGCCCCTGGTGGAGGAAGTAGCGGCTGGACACGGACATTGGACTCCTCGAAGCCGGGCGCGGCCCGGCTACCGTTTGGTAGAACCATACGTTCCATCACGCAACGCGTCAAATCGGATCTGCACGGTGTTGCAAGGCGGGAATCCGTCTCGGCACAGATTGCCCCTTGTCACGCTACCTACCGAATGGTAGGTAGGCCAGGTGGAAAGCAGCTCGGTCCAGATCCGCATGGTGGCGGCGCGGCGTTTCGCCCAGCAAGGCTTCGAGGCCACGTCGCTGCAGGCGATCGCCGACGAGGTCGGCATCAGCAAGCCGTCGCTGCTGTACCACTACCCTTCGAAGGAGGTGCTGCGACGAGCCGTTCTCGACGACTTGTTCGAGCACTGGCGGCGCACCCTGCCGCAGCTGCTGCAGCACGTCACCAGCGGCGAAGCCCGCTTCGAAGCCCTCACCGAAGAGCTGATCCGTTTCTTTCGCAGCGACCCGAACCGCGCCCGGCTGATCGTGCGCGAGTTCATGGACCGGCCGGAGGAGATCCGCCGCGACATCTCGGGCAACCTGCACACGTGGATTGCGCTCGTCGCCGAATACATCCGCAAGGGAAGGAAAACGGGAGAGCTGCACGCCGACGTCGACCCCGAAGCCTACGTGCTGCACGTGATCGTCCTCGTCGTCACGCCGACCGCCGCTCCTCCCATCGTCGTCGCCGCCCTCGGCGACGACGGTCGTCCGGCGCAGGAGCGCCACATGCTCGAGTTGGTGCGGCTCGCCCGCACGGGGCTGTTCACCCAGAAAGGAAGCTAGATCCATGGCGAACGATCCGATCGGCATCGCACTCTCCGTACTCAACCGCTTCGCAGGCTCGGACGCGGCGCAGCGCTTCGGCTTGCGCAAGCCGGCCGAGCGCTTCGCGTTCCAGGCCACGCGCGCCG
>CALJUJ010000473.1 GCA_937975525.1 uncultured bacterium | reverse complement strand
CGGGCATCCTGCTGATCATCGTCGGCGTCGGCGGCGGCATGGTCGCCGGCAACCTGCTGTCGTCGGGCGGTCTGACACTGTTCGCGGGGGAGAGCCCCACGCGCAGCCTCGACGTCGGTGTCGGCGTGCTGCCGTTCCTCGCCCTCGTTCTCCTCGGGCTGGCACTGCTCTGATGGCCCTGGGCAGCGCGACGCTCCGCGACCGCAGCGGCGGCGATCCGGCCATTGCGCTCCACGACGTCTCGTTCACCTACGCCGGCCAGACCCGCCCCGCGCTCGACCACGTCGACCTGCACGTGCCCCGAGGTCAGATCCTCGCCGTGATGGGACCGTCCGCCGCCGGCAAGACGACGCTCGGCAAGTTGATCCATCGCTCCATCCCGTCATTCCACCGCGGCACGATAGCCGGCCGGATCGAGCTCTTCGGCGCCGACGGCACCGACCTCGGCGTCGCCGACGTCGCCGGCCGCGTCGCCCTCGTCGCCCAGGACTTCGAAAGCCAGCTCTTCTCGACCAACGTCCTGCAGGAGGTCGCGTTCGGACTCGAACAGATGGGCGTGGAGCGCGCCGCCATGCGCGAGCGCGCGCAGCGTGCGCTCGCGGCCGTCGGCCTCGCCGGGTTCGAGCAGCGCGACCCGTCGACGCTGTCGGGGGGAGAGAAACAGCGCCTGTCGATCGCCGCGAGCCTGGCGATGGACCCCGAAATCCTCATCTTCGACGAGCCGACGACGGATCTCGATCCGGAGGGCAAGCAGGAGGTGCTGGCGAGCCTGGTGGCGCTGCGCGCCGGCGGCAAGACCATGATCCTCATCGAGCACGAGACGAGCGCCGCGGAGATCGCCGATCGACTCGTTCTGCTCGACAGCGGCAGAATCGTCGCGGACGGCCCGGCGCGCGAGCTCCTTTCCCGCGTCGACTTGCTCGAGCGGCACGCGGTGCGTCCACCCGAGCTCGCGACCCTGGCGCACCGCCTGAACCTGCTGCAGGTTCCGGCCTCGATCGACGAGGCCGTCGACGCGGTCCGGCGCGAGCGGCCGATGATCGCTCGATCGCCTTCGCCGGCGACCATCACCGCGGCGAGATCGGCACCAGCCCCGATCGTTCTCGACGGGGTCCACTTCGCCTACCCCGGGGGGCGTGAAGTCCTCGACGGCGTATCCCTGTCGATCGGCGCTGGCGAGTATCTGGCCCTGCTCGGCCGCAACGGCTCGGGGAAGACGACGCTCGCCAAGCACTTCAACGGCCTGCTGCAGCCGCAAGCGGGTAGCGTCCGCATCGCCGGCGCGAGCGTCGTGGATGCCCCGCCCGCCGAGCTCGCCGCCCGCGTCGGCTACGTCTTCCAGAATCCCGACCTGCAGATCTTCGCGGACACGGTCCGCGACGAGGTGCGCTTCGGCCCGGAGAATCTGGGCCTGGCACCCGAGGCCGTCGACGAGCGCGCCACGACGACGCTCCAAGCGGTCGGTCTGGCGGCGGTCGCCGACGAGGACCCGTTCGTGCTGTCGAAGGGAGAGCGCCAGCTGCTGGCGATCGCCTCGCTGCTGGCGATGCGCCCGCAGGTCCTGGTGCTCGACGAGCCGACGACCGGCCTCGACTACGTCGAGCAGCGACGCGTTCTCGACCTACTCGCGGCGTTGAACGGCGCGGGGATGGCGATCGTGATGATCACGCACACCCCTTGGATCGTCCTCGAGTGCGCGCGGCGCGCCGTCGTCGTGGACTCCGGACGCATCGGCTTCGACGGCTCGCTGCGCGACTTCCTCGCCTCGCCGACCGCGCCGGAGCACGCCAACTTCGTCGCGCCACCCGGCAGCCATGTCGCCCGGCGCCTCGGTGTCGAGCCGTGGAGTCTCGACGGCATCCTCGGCCATGCCGAGGATGGTGGGTGAACGACGTGTCCCTGGGTCTCTACATCGAGCGGTCCGGAGGGCTGCAGCGCCTCCATCCGACGACGAAGCTGGTGGCGATGCTGACGCTGTTCACGGCGGTCTTCTTGAGCGATCGTATCGCCGCGATCGCGCCGTTGACGCTCGCCGTCGCGCTCGTGGCCGCGACCGCGGGGGCGACCCGCAACCTGTGGCGGCTCCGTCTCCTGCTGCTGATGGTGTTCGCGATGACGTTCGTGCTGTGGAGCTTGTTCTACCCCTACGGCGAGCCGCTGGTCGCCTGGGGCCCGGTGCGGATCAGTGCTCCGGGGCTCGACTTCGCCACCGGCACCGCACTGAAGCTGACGACCTTCTTGTGCGTCGGGATCGTGTTCTTGTCGGTGACCAAGATCGAGGAGTTCGCGTACGCGCTGCAGCGGGTGGGCATTCCGTACAAGCTCGCGTTCACGATCACGCTCACGTTTCGCCTGGTCCCGGTGTTCCTCGATTCGGCGACGAGCGTCGTGCAGGCACAACGCTGTCGCGGCCTCGACTTCGCGGGAAGCGGGCCGATCCGCCGGTTGCGGCTCTATGTGCCGATCTTGGTGCCGGTCTTCATCGGCGCCTTGCGGCGCGCGGACGGAATGGCGATCGCGCTCGAAGCCCGCGGCTTCCAGCGGGTCGGGGGTCGAACGTCGCTGGCGCCCTACGTCGCCAGCCGGGCCGATGCCCTGGCGGCCATCGCCGTAGCCGGCCTGGCGGCCGGCTACGGGTGGCTTTGGTTTTCGGGATGGACGGCGCGCTGACGGCGCTCAGCTCCACCCCCATTTCTGCTTGTTCTTCTCGATTTCGTCGGCGCCGGGCTTCGGCTTCGCCTCGTGCTGCGCCACCTCGAAATCGTCGGTCTGCTCCATCATCTTGTAATTCAATGGAGTGTCGTCGGCGAAGACTTCCGGAACGGCAGCCTCCTCGAAGATCGCTTGCCACGGGCACTCGGGCTCGCAGGCACCGCAATCGATGCACTCGTCCGGGTGAATGTAGAGCTGATTCGGAAACGTCTCCGAATCGCTTCCCTTGTACTCGTAGATGCAGTCGACCGGGCAGACGGCGACGCACGCCGTATCGATGCAGTCCCTACACAAACGCGTGATGATATAGGCCATGCCTACCCTACCTCCCTCAGCCTTCCCGGTCTTCAGGGGCTGTTGCAGCCCGAGCCCGGCTAGATTTTGGGGACTGTAAATTCAAGGTCAGAGCAATGCAACCCGCGCTCCATCAACGTAGCGCCGCGGTGACCCGCACGGCGTCGCGCGTCGCCGCCACGTCGTGCGTCCGCACCGCCGCCGCACCGTTGGCCACCGCGATCACCGCCGCCGCGAGCGAGGCGGCGAGGCGGTCGCCGGGATCGGAGCGATCGGTGAGTCGGCCGAGAAACGACTTACGCGAGACCGCGATGAGAATCGGGCGACCGAGCTCGCCCAGCTCGCCGAGCCGGCGCAGGATCTCTGCATCGACCTCGTGCCACGGACGGCGACAGCGACGAAAGAAACCCACGCCCGGGTCGACGACGACGCGCTCGCGATCGATGTCGTTGCGGTCCACGATCGCTAGCGATCGGCGCAACAGCTGCCGCACCATGCCGATGCGCCCGCTGCCGCCCGGCCGCTCCTCGCTGGCCATGAGGATGATACCGCCCGCATGCCGCGCGACGGCGGCCATCGCCGAGTCGCCCCGCAGGCCGGTGACGTCGTTGAGGATCGCCGCGCCGGCGTCGAGCGCGGCAGCGGCGACCCGGGCGCGTTGCGTGTCGGCCGAGACCGGCACGCGGACTACCTCACGCACGGCGCGGATGGCCTGAACCATGCGCTCGCGCTCGGTGGCTTCGTCGATGTGCGCGTCGCGGTAGGGCGCGGTCGACATCGCGCCGACATCGATGATGTCGGCGCCCTCTTCTTCGAGACGCGCCGCAGCCTGCTGCAGCGCCCGGCGGCCACGCGCCACGGAGCTCGAGTAGAACGACTCGGGACTGGCGTTGACGACGCCGACGATGCGCACGGGCTCGTTGCCGCCGACGGCGACGCCGGCGAGATTGGCCCGCGCCGGCGCGGCCGCGCGGCTCACGACGCGAGCAGCGTGCGGGCGATCACCTTGAGCTCGAGAATCGGCTTCACGCCCTCGAAGATCGGTAGGACCGTCGCATCGACGACGTAGCGCGAAATCGGGAACTCCTCGGCGTAGCCCCAGCCGCCATGGATGAGCTGGCCTTCCTGCGTCGTCCACACCGCGACGTCGCAAGCGAACAGCTTCGACATCGCTGCTTCGAGGGCGGCGCCGCCCTTGTCCATGGCGAGCGCGGACGCATAGGTCAGCTGGCGGCCGGCCATGATGTGCGTCGCCATGCGCCCGAGCTTGTGCTGCGTCAGAGGGAACTCCCCGATCGGCTTGCCGAACTGCTTGCGGTCGTTGGCGTACTCCGCCGCACGCTCGAGCGCTGCCTGCGCGAGTCCGCTGGCCCGGCCGCCGGTTTGCAGACGACCTGCCTCGAAGCCCGCCATCTGCAGGTAGAACCCCTTGCCCTTGCCGTCGTCCTCGCCCACCAGATTCTCGGCGGGCACGAAATAGTTTTCGAAGCCCAGAGTGAAGGAGTGCATGCCGCGGTAGCCCGGCGTGGCGTCTGCCTTGCCGACCAAGGTGCCGCCGTCGGGTTGCTTCATTTCGAAGTCGTGGCCGTAGAAGGGATCCTTCGGAACGATGAAGAGCGACAAGCCGCGGGCACCGCGCGCCATGTCGGGGTCGGTGCGCGCAAGCAGCGCGAGCACGTTGGCGCGGCCGGCGAACGTGCACCAGGCCTTGGCTCCGTTGACGACGTAGCCCTGCTTGCCGCCGACCTCGGCGGCCTCGGCCTTGCACTTCACGGAGGCGACGTCGGAGCCGGTGTCGGGCTCGGTGACCGAGATGCCGACCATGACGTCGCCGGCGGCGATCGGCGGCAGCCACGTCGTCTTCTGCGACTCGGTGCCACCCTTGCAGAGGGCCTTGGTGAGGATCTCGGGGCGAGTGATCAAGCTACCCGCTGCGGCCAGCGAGCAGCGCGACAGCTCTTCGGTCGTGATGATCATCGGCAGGTTGCCCATGCCGCCGCCGCCGTATTCCTCGGGAATCGCCATGGCGAAGAAGCCGAGCTCGGCCATGCTCTTGATCAGCGTGTCGGGGACGATGTCGTCCTTGCGGTGGATGTGCTCGGCGAGCGGGGCGACTTCGGTTTCGGCGAACTGGCGCACGGAATCGCGGGTCATCGCCGCGATGTCGCCGTCGATCCACGCGTGATTCGCGCCGCGGTTCTCCATCACCTGGCGACCGATCGCGCAAATCACCGAGTCGTGCTTGGCGCAGCGAACGAGGCTGCGCACCTCGGAGCTGCCGAGGGTGGCGTTGAGGCGCTCGTCGGAGATGCCGTAGTCGTCGATGTGAGCGTCGATCTGGCTGGCGAGCCGCTGCGCGACCTCGGCGGCGAACACACCGGCCATGGCGTCGACCGACGGATCGCGGTCGCCAGCGGGGACCGAGCGCGCGTAGGCGAGCAAGTCGCGCGCTGCCGCGACTTCGGTGGCTGCGTAGGCGAGCCGTTCGCAATGAACCTGGTGCTCGTCGATGCCCTTGCCACCCTCGGTGAGGCGGCTGGCGACCTCGAGGCCCTCGCGAACGACGTCGTCGCTGGTGGCGACGAGCTTCTCGACGGCGGACAAGTCTACGGATTTCCCAAATTCTGCCATGATCGGCGATTCCTTTCGGTCGAATTCTGCCACGGCCACGGGGCCGTGACCCACCTAGCTACCATTAGCAGAAGTCAATGACCAGGGAAGATCCCATTAGCCCAGCTACGGCAGCAGGGCGTAGAGCCTAATTTGACCTTTGCCGGTGATCGGGTTACGCGCCTCGGGCGCTGGGCCGTGCCGTCCCGTGCGGCGCGATGCCAATTCCAACGATGGGGATGAGATACGATGCGCTTCTATGAGTTCGAGTCGAAGAAGCTTTTCGGCATGAAGGGCATCCCGCTGCCGAGCGGGAGCCGGGTTGCCAAGAGCGCCGCCGAGGCGAAGGAAATCGCCGCCAGCATCGGCGGCCCGGTGGTCCTCAAGTCGCAGGTGCTCTCCGGCGGTCGCATGAAGGCCGGCGGCGTGCTCTTCGCCGACACGCCGGACGAGGCGGTCGCCGCCGCCGAGAAGATCCTCGCCCTCGAGATCAACGGGCACGCGCCGGTCGGCGTGCTCGTCGAGGGCCGCGCGCCGATCGACCAGGAGTACTACGTCGGCGTCACCTGGGACGGTTTCGCGCGCCAGCCGGTCATGATCTTCAGCGACATGGGCGGCATCGACATCGAAGAGGTCGCCGAGAAGCACCCCGAGCACATCGCCAAGCGCAACTTCTCCACGCTGGCACCGTTCTCCGAGTTCATGGCCAAGGAGCTCGTTGCCGCAGTCGGCGTCAGCGGCGGCGAGCTGAACAAGCTCACCCAGATCACGACCCGGCTCGCCCGCACCTTCATCGAGCACGGGCTCACCCTCGCCGAGATCAACCCCCTCGCCCGCCTCGCGGACGGCACGTTCGTCTGCCTCGACGGCCACGTCGACATGGAGGACGAGGCTCGCGACGGTCAGAAGGCTCTGCTCGCAAAGCTCGAGATCGATCCGCAAGAGAAGCGCCAGGCGCGCCCGCCGACGAAGTTCGAGCAGGACGGCGTCGTGGTCGACTCCGCCGACCACCGCGGCGTCGCCGGCAACGTCGTCGAGTTCGACGGCGACCTCGGCCTGGTGATCGGGGCCGGCGGCGGCTCGCTGACCCTGTTCGACGCCGTCCGCAAGCACGGCGGGCGCCCGGCCAACTACTGCGAGATCGGCGGCAACCCGAGCGTCTCCAAGGCCTGCAACCTGACGAAGCTCATCCTGTCGAAGCCTGGCGTGAAGAAGATCGCGGTGATGATGAACGTGGTGTCGAATACGCGCGTCGACATCGTCGCCCGCGGCGTCGTCAAGGGCTGCGTCGAGCTCGGCTTCGACCCCGCCGAGAAAATCGCCATCTTCCGCATCCCTGGATCATGGGAGGGCGATGGATTCCAGATCCTCGAGCACTACGGGGTGGAATACTGCGATCGGTCGGTGTCGATGTTCGAAGCCGCCGGTCGCGCCGTCGCCAAGATGAAGGACGCCTGAGCGCGCGCGCAGAGGAAGCTTCCCATGTCGATTCTCATCAGCAAGGACACGACGTTCATCATCCAGGGCATCACCGGCCGCGAGGCGGTGAACATGACCCGCGAGTGCCTCGACTACGGCTCGAAGATCGTCGGCGGCGTCACCCCGGGGCGCGCCGGGCGCGAGATCTACGGGGTGCCGGTCTACGATACCGTGCAGGCGATCACGTCGAAGACGCGCGTCGACGGCTCGATCGTCTGCGTGCCGCCGGCCTTCACCCGCGATGCGGTCTTCGAGGCGCTCGCCGGCGGCATCCAGATCATCGTCATCGTCACCGAGCGCATCCCGCGCTTCGAGGTCGCGCAGATGGTCGAGATGGCCAAGGCCAAGGGCGCGCGCATCATCGGCCCCAACTGCCTCGGCGTGCTGTCGCCGGACGAGGCCAAGCTCGGCGGTCTCGGCGGCCGCGCCGTCGACGCCAAGAAGGCTTTCACCAAGGGACCCATCGGTGTGATGTCGCGCTCGGGCGGCATGACCACCGAGATGTGCAACACGCTGACCGCGGCCGGCCTCGGCCAGTCGACCGCAGTGTCGATCGGCGGCGACGCGATCATCGGGTCGACCTACGCCGACCTCATGCCGCTGTTCGAAGCCGACCAGGAAACCAAGGCGATCGTCATCTACTGCGAGCCGGGCGGCCGCATGGAAGCCGAGCTCGCCGCCTACGTCGTCGAGAAGAATTCGCGCCTGCCGATCGTCGCCTTCATGGCCGGCCGCTTCATGGACGAGATGCCGGGCATGCGCTTCGGCCACGCGGGCACCATCGTCGAGGGCAAGGCCGACACCACGGCCGACAAGATCGAGGGAATAGAAGCCGCCGGCATCTCCGTCGCCGAACGCATCGAGGACATCCCGGGGCTCGTCAAACAGCGCCTCGGCATGAGCTGAAGGCAGGAATCAGAGGTTCTGAGAAATGGCTGCTCTCTTCATTGACGTGGAAGTCGACGCGAACATTGCGAAGGACGCAGACATCGCCGCCAAGCTCGTCGAGGTCTGCCCGGTCAACATCTTCGCCAAGACGAACGGCGATCTGCAGATCGTCGAGGACAACCTCGACGAATGCGTTCTCTGCGAGCTCTGCCTCAACGCCGCGCCGGCGGGCAAGGTGAAGGTCAAGAAGCTCTACGGACCGAAGCAGGTCCTGGTCCGCAAGGACTGAAGCGGCGGCACTCCGACCGGATGCCGCCGCTCGCCCGCGGGATCGTCGAACGACCGCTGGCCGAGCCCGACCTCGATCGCGTGTGGGCGATCGACCGCGGCGAGCACATCGACGGTCTCTACACCGTCGTGCAGGGGCGCTTGCAGCGCGGCACCCGGAACATCCAGGTACCCGGCTGGCCGCCGGGTGAACGTGAGACCTACGCCCCGTTGCTCCGAGCTTGTTGGCAGCGCGGCGGCTGGTGCCGCGGCCTGTTCGCGGCCGACCGTCTCGTCGCCGCCGCCTTCGTCGACACCGTCTGGCGCGGGCGGCGCCAGGATCAACTCCAGCTCGAATTCCTGCACGTCGACCGAGCCCACCGCGGTCGCGGTCTCGGCCGACACCTGTTCACCGGCGCCGCAGCTGCAGCACGTGCGCGCGGCGCCCATCAATTGTACGTGTCGGCGACGCCATCGTTGCACACGGTCGACTTCTACCTGGCCGCAGGCTGCCGGCTCGCCCGCGAGCCCGACCCGGAGCTCGTCGCCCTCGAGCCGGCGGACATCCACCTGATCTTCGGGCTCTGAATCGTCCCCTCAGTCGGGCAACGCATCCGCACGCAGGCCCCAGCTTCGCAAGATCTCCGCCTCGTCGTCGGCGCTCGTCGCCTTCTTGAAGCGGGCCCCGGAAACGCCCTTCACCCGCGCCTCACACTCGGCCCAGGACCGGTGCCGCCGCGGCATGCCGCCGACCAGGCTCAGGTAGGAGTAGGCCTTGGCGGCCGATGAGCGGCGCGCGCCTCCCCCGCGCTTGGGGCGAGCGCTGGGTCCGGTCGACTCGATCGTATCGAGGTCGATCCCGTAGGCCGCGCGCGGGCCGTGATACAGCTCAATCGGCTCGCCGCCGGCCAGCTTCGAAGCGATCTCGTCGGCGCGTTCGTTGCCGGGAACACCGGCGTGGCCGCGCACGTGCTGCCACGCCACGTGCTTGCCGGAAAGAGCCGCGAGCGCTTCCCACAAGTCGCGGTTCAGCACGTCGCCGCCCTGCTGGGTCTTCCAACCCTTGCGGCGCCAGCCGTGGATCCACTGGGTGATGCCCTGGATCAAGTAGCTCGAGTCGGTGTGGACCCGCACCGGCTCGGGACGGTCGCGCACCCGCCGCAGCGCCTCGAGCGCCGCGGTCATCTCCATGCGGTTGTTGGTGGTGTGCGGATCGGCGCTGCCGAGCTCGACGACCTCGCCCTCGGGTAGCGCGACGATCGCCCCCCATCCGCCCGGGCCGGGGTTGCCGCGCGAGGCGCCGTCCGCGAACACGATGATCGTCGGCTCGGAGGCTTCGTCGCCACGTGTCACGAGAGCGGCTCCATCGAGGCAAGGGGCGAATCGACGCGGCGACGCGCCGGCGAGGCTTGGCGGCACCGCCTAACCGGTCGCGTTCCCGCGTCGAGGAGTCGCAGGTCAGAAGCCGTATGCGGCCTTCAGGTCGGCGTCCTTTTCGGCGAGCATCTTCGCCAGGTCGACCATGACCTTGCACTGCTTCCAGGTCGCGTCGTCCTGCATCTTGCCGTCGATCATGTGCACGCCGCGGCCGTCGGGAATGAGCTCGAGCACCTTCTTCGCGAACAGCACCTCGTCGACCGGCGGGCTGAACACCTTCTTGGCGATGGCGATCTGGCTCGGGTGCAGCGACCAGGCGCCGACGCAGCCGAGCAGGAAGGCGGCGCGGAACTGGTCCT
>CALJUJ010000472.1 GCA_937975525.1 uncultured bacterium | reverse complement strand
CTGCTCGACATGATCATCACGGACTCGCGCTGGGACTTCAAATATCTCGGCATGCAGATCCTCGTCGAAGGTCTCGCCATGGCGGCTTTCGCCAACCTCTACCAACTGGCGAAGGAGCCGCTGGTCAAGGACCTCGTGCACTACGTGATGAAGGACGAGTCGCGCCACGTCGCTTTCGGCGTCATCTCGCTGCGCGACTACTACACCGACATGCCGGAGAACGAGCGCCGCGACCGCGAGGAGTTCGTCATCGAAGGCTGCCGCCTGATGCGCGACCGCCTGCTCGCCGAGGACGTCAGCCGTTACATGGGCTTCAACGTCGCCGAGGTCAGCGACATCGTCCTGCAGTCGGAAGTGATGAAGATGTTCCGCAAGGCGCTGTTCTCGCGCATCGTGCCGAACGTCAAGAAGCTCGGCCTGCTCACACCGCGCGTGCGCACCGCCTTCGAAGAGCTCGAGATCATCGAGTTCGAGAACCACGACCCGGAGGCGGACGACCGCGCCCTCGGGCTGGCGTGACGGCCTCCTGACGGCACCGGGCAGGGGCGGAAGGCCGAGGGCTCGTGAGACCCAATAGCCCAGGCCCGCGCCCCTGCCCCACGCGGGCGCGCTGGGAGCGCTTCCTGGATTCGGTGCGCCGGACGCCTACCATGTCATCGGCGGGACGCATTGATGCCGGCGAGCGCGATTGACATCGTTTTGCAAATAACGCATCATCAACGCATGCGAACGACGCTGACCATCGATGATGACCTACTGGAGATCGTCTCCCGCCAAGCCAAGCTGCGCGGGGTGTCGCTCGGCAAGACCGTGTCCGATCTCGTCCGTCGCGGCCTGAGCGCCTCGACCCCCACTCGAAACGAGAACGGACTTACGGTCTTTCGGCTGCCTGCGGATTCTCCGCAGGTCACCACGGCAGCTGTTCGGCGCATCGAATCCGAGGGGATATGAGTGCCTACCTCCTCGATACCAATCTGCTCATCGCCCTGCTCTGGCCCAGCCACGAGCGCCACGAATCTGCACGTTGCTGGTTCGAACAAGCACGCGGGAGCGGCTGGGCGACCTGCCCCGTGACCCAGGCCGGGTTCGTTCGCATCGTCTCAAATCCCGCCTTTTCGCGCGACGCCGTCACCCCGGGCGAAGCGATCCAAGTTCTCACCGCCAACACCGCAGCGAAAGATCACCGTTTTTGGCCCGACGATGTCGCCCTCGCCGAAGCCGCAGCCTTCGCCGGCAATCGACTCATCGGTCACAATCAGATCACCGACGCCTATCTACTCGGACTTGCCGTCCGCAAGCGAGGCAAGCTCGCGACTCTCGACGGTGGAATCGCATCCTTGGCGGCCGCCGCCTCACCGGAGCGGCAGGCGCTGGAATCCGTCGATTAGTACCCAGGTTCCGCGGCATGGAATTCGGCTCGGAGCCTCCCGCAGATTGGGGCCCCCTCGCCCCGACTCCATTGTTCCGCTTGCGCCTCCCGACGTGCGCTCGAGAAGCATGTTGCGCCGACCGAATTACGTCCATAGAATCCGTCCATGGATAAAAAAGCGACGGTCGTGCCGGCTGGTGAGTTCAAGCAGAAGTGTCTGGCGATCATCGACACGGTCGCGACGACCCATGAGCCCGTCGTCATCAGCAAACGCGGGAAACCGGTTGCCCGGCTGGTCCCTGTCGAAAGCGACGCTGACATCGAAGCGCGAATCCTCGCCAAGCTTCGCGCCGGTGAAGGCGGCATGCTCGTCGACGAGATGACGTTCCTCGCGCCGACCTCCGAGATCGCCGGCTGGAACGATCCGTGATCGTTCTCGACACCCACGCCGCCGTCTGGTGGACGCAGTCCCCGGAACGGCTCGGGACGAAAGCGAAGAAGGCAATCGGATCGGCGGATCTCCTGCTCATCCCTGCGATCGTCCTCTGGGAAGTCGCGCTCCTCGTTCGTAAGGAGCGTCTCGCCTTGAAAGGCGGCCGGTCGGTTCAGGATTGGGCTGCCGAGGTCCTCTCCATCCCGCGCGTTCGCGAAGTGCCGCTGTCATCCGACCTGGCGCTGCGCGCCGATGCGCTCGAGATGCACGCCGATCCGGCGGATCGGTTCATCGCCGCCGCCACGCTGCACGCCGAAGCCTCGCTGGTGACCAAGGACAAACTGCTCGCAGCGCTTCGCTGGCTACCCACGGTCTGGTAGCCAACGGCGGCATCGGTCCGTGGGCGCTGCAGGTCTCTGCGTCACGCATTGCGGCCACGCGCAAGCCGCATCGGGATCGTCGTCTGCGACTGGCGGATTATCGGATCAAGACGAACGGTTCGCGTCCATCGCGGACAGCGCGAACCGAATAGGCGCCCGGCTTGAGCTGCGCAAGATGATACTGCCCCGGGAAATGATGCTCGTCGTGGAAGAAATGCACCGTCCACACGACCCCGTTGTCCGGAAACGATTCATCTACGAAGGTCCGGTTCGTCAGATAGCGAGTATCTTCACTGGTGCAGCTGCAGGAACCCGGGCCGGAACACCCAGGCTTGCACGGCGACTTGAAGATCGGATGGATCTTCGCACCCGACTCGTCGGGCATGACCAGGTCCACCAACTCGCGCAGCGAAGGCAGCCGCCAATCACAGTGGCCGGCGAAGCAGCTGCCGTAGACCCCGTTCACAATCGGCCAGAAAGTCGTAAACAGCGTTCCGTCATCGTTGTACTGATGCGGGGTACTCGGATTGAAGATGCTCCAGGTGTAGCCCGTATCCTTGTCGAAGGGCGACCCGTCATCGTACTGCTTCATCCACATCAGGCCGGTTTGGCGGTCGCTGATCGTCCCGTCGCCGTTGTCGACGAAACGCTCGCTGAAACAGCCACTCGTGTCGAAAGCGCAGTCGGCACCGCACGCCAGCGTGCCCGCCTCGAACCCCTCGCTCAGGCAGGTCGCGCCGTCGACGTTGGCTTGATCGCACTCCTCGTCCCCGTCGATGACGCCATTCCCGCAGTACGGCTTGTTGGCGCAGGACTGGCCGAAGTTCGCAGCGACGCCGCCGTAGTCGGAAAAGTTCACGAACCCGTTGTGGTCTGAGTCGCCGATGCACTGTGCAGCGACCGGCCCCGCCGTCGCAACCAAGAGCGCCGCGGCCAACATGGATGCAGCGTGCTTCATGATCCTGGTCCTCCCTCGAGAATCGCAAGAGCCGATCGCGACATCAGCGTCGTCCTTCCTCGGGTCGCCTGCAGGGCGTGATCGAGCAACGAACGAGCTGACGCTCAGTCGAGCCGCCCCCCTCATCGAGCACCCACATGCGCTAGAAGTTCCACGCACTTGCCGGATGTTCAAGAGGTTCCGGAATCCGCCGCGGAGTCGGACCGACGATCGGCTCACGCGGTGAGCGTGTCCAACCGGTCGATCGCGTGCACGGGCGCCGCCTCGCCCTTCATCAGGTCGGCGATCGCCGACAGCACCATCTGCTGCTGCCGCACGCGCGACTTGCCCGCGAAGGCCGGGCTCACGACCTTGATCTGAAAATGCCCGGGGCTGTTCTTGACCACCTCGACGGAAGCGTCGGGCAGGGCTGCCTCGATCGCTGCGCGCATCTGCTGGACCGTCGGATCGGCGTCGGACATGATCGGAATCGACATGCGGGTTGTCTACCGGCGCCCGGTGCGGCGCGCAACCAAGCTGACGGCCGCCATCGCCGCGAGTAGCCTGCTCGCCGGCGCCGCGGCCGCGACCGAGCCCTTCCCTTCGCCGCGCTTCACGATCCGCAGCTTCGAGCGCTACTTCGAGCCCGACATCGCCGAGCCGGTCCGCTTTCAGATCGATGCCCGCGGCGACGCCGGTCTCGGCCCGGAGGCGTCGCGGCGTGCGGTCGAGGACGCGCTCGCCGCCTGGTCGAGCATCACCGGCAGCCCCGTGAGCCTGCTCGCCGACGGCGCCACCACGGATCTCAGCCGCAGCTGTCCGGGGCCCAACAAGATCCTCTTCCGCGACCCCGACGGGCTGCTACCGCCGCCGGACCCGGACCCCGAGGTGCCCGGACGCTGCCGTGGCGTTCTCGCGCTCGGCATCACGCGTGCCTCGAGCTTCGAGCGCAAGGGGCTCGACCGCGGCACCTTCGTCCGCAGCCGCTGCGGCTTCGTCGTCGTCGCCGACGGTTGGGAGGGCTGCAGCAACTGGACCGAGTGCAACCTCGCCGAAGCGATCGTCCACGAGCTCGGTCACGTGCTCGGCCTCGATCACTCGTCGATGCGCGACGACGAGGCCGATCCACTGCTGCGCGACGCGGCGATGTACTACCGCGCGCACTTCGACGGCCGTTGCGCGTCGGTGCGCGACGACGACGAAGCGGGCGTGCGCGCCATCTATCCGGATCCGCCGCCGCTGACGATCACGAGCGCGCCCGCCCTGCCCGCCGCGGTCGCCGGACGCTTCTACGAGGTCCGCCTGGACGCGCAGCCACCGGCTGCTTCCCTGCGTTGGCGCCGCGGCCGCACCAACACCAGCGGCCTCGAAGTGACCCCCGATGGCCGTATCGCCGGCGTGCCCACGAGCCCGGGCGACCGCTTCCTCGTCGCCCGCGTCGACGGCACCGACGGCTCGTTTCACGAGAAGGTATTCGACATCGCGATCGGCCCCGGGACCCCGGTTCCCACCGATGTTCCCGTAGCAACGCCGACACCGACGGCAACCGCCGTGCCGACAGCCACGGCGACCACACTACCTTCGCCCCTACCTCCCACGGCCACGGCGACCAACACACCGTCGCCAACGACGTCGCCGACCCCCGCTCCCTGCCCCGGGGACTGCGACGCGAGCGGCGCCACGACGGTCGACGAGATCCTCGCGCTCGTGAACCTCGCGCTGGGAACCGCAACTGCTTCGTGCACCGCCGGCGACGTCTCGGGCGACGGTGTCGTCACGGTCGACGAGATCCTGCTCGCGGTCGATACGGCCCTCAGTGGCTGCAGCCGCGCGCCGCTCCGAGCGCGGCTACCATCCTCCGCCGCCGTCGGCTAGGTTCCGCGGGCCATGCCCCGGTCGCGCTACCTCAACAAGAAGACCCTCGAAGAGACCCTGCGTCTGTTCGTCCACGAGCTCGACCTGCGACCGCCGCGTCCCGAGAAGGTCGCCGTCGCCGACGCGCTCCACCGGATCACCGCCAGCGCGGTGGTCGCCAGACGCTCGGCGCCGCACTACCACGGCGCCGCCATGGACGGCATCGCGGTGCGCGCCGAGGACACGTTCGGCGCCAGCGAGGCACGGCCGCTGACGCTGAAGCGCGTCGCACCGACGGCGCGGCGCGCCCCTGCCGGAGCTTTCGCTGCCATCGACACGGGCAACGCATTACCCCGCTGGGCGGACGCGGTGATCATGATCGAGCACGTCTTCCCGCTCGACGACGACAACGTCGAGATCCACCAGGGCGCCGCGCCCTGGCAGCACGTGCGTCTCGTCGGCGAAGACATCGTCGCCACGGAGCCGTTGCTGCCGCGCGGTCATCGCATCCGTCCCTTCGACATCGGCGCTCTGTTGGCGGCTGGACACATGCACGTCACGGTGCGCGCCGCGCCGACCGTCGCCATCCTACCGACGGGCTCGGAGCTCGTGGAGCCGGGCAAGCCGGCCCCGCCCGGCGCGGTGATCGAGTTCAACTCGCGCATGGTCGCCGCCTTCGTGACCGAGTGGGGGGGCGCGCCGCGCCCGCTGGCAGCCGTGCCCGACGACCCCGAGCGAATGGTGCGGGCCGTACGCGCCGCCGTTCGCCGGCACGACGTGACCACCGTGATCGCCGGCTCGTCGGCGGGCACGCACGACTACACGGTAGGCGTCCTGCGCGAGCTCGGCGAGGTCCTCGTCCACGGCATCGAGATCATGCCGGGCAAGCCGGCGATCTGCGCGATCGTCGACGGCAAGCCGGTGCTCGGCCTGCCGGGGTACCCGGTCTCGACAGCGATCGTCTGCCAGCAGGTCTTGCGACCGCTGGTCGCCAAGCTCCTCGATCACGCGCCACCCCCTCCCGACACGGTCGCCGCGGTGCTACCGCGCAAGATCCCGTCGAAGCTCGGCCTCGAAGAGTTCGTTCGCGTCACGCTCGGCGAAGTCGACGGCCGCATCATCGCCAATCCGCTGCCACGCGGTGCAGGCGTGATCACGACGCTGGTCAAGGCGGACGGGTTTCTCCGCATCCCCTCGTTGATCGAGGGCTGCAATGCCGGCGACACGGTGACGGTCGAGCTCTTGCGGCCGCGCGCCGACATCGGCGACACGATCGTGCTGACCGGCAGTCACGACCCGGCGCTCGGGGTGCTCGAGGACGTGCTCAAGTCGCTGCACCCGAAGCGCAAGCTCTCCGCGACCAACGTCGGCAGTCTCGGCGGTCTGCTGGCGCTGCGCCGCGGCGAAGCGCACGTCGCCGGCACGCATCTGCTCGACCCGCGCACCGGCGCCTACAACCTACCCGACGTCGCCCGCCACCTGCGCGGCTGCGACGTGGTGGTCGTACGCTTCGTCCGGCGCGAGCAGGGGCTGATCGTGGCGCGCGGCAATCCGAAGAAGATCGGCGGCTTGCGTGACCTCGCGCGCAAGGGGGTCCGCTTCGTCAACCGCCAGCCGGGCGCCGGCACGCGGGTGCTCCTCGATGCGAAGCTGGCCAAGCTGCGGCTGCGGCCGGAGCGCATCGACGGCTACGAACGCGAGGAGTTCACGCACATGGCGGTCGCCGCCGCGGTCGCCAGCGACCTCGCCGATGCGGGGCTCGGTGTACGCTCGGCGGCGCAAGCCCTGCGGCTCGACTTCGTCCCGATCGAGACGGAAGAATTCGATCTGGTGATGCGGCGCGACTTCCACGCCAGCGAGGCCGGAGCGGCGTTGCTCGAAGCGATCCGCGCGCCCGAGCTTCAGCGCGCGCTGGCGCGCTTCGGCGGCTACACGACCGAGGGTGCAGGCGAGCTCAAGGTTGCGGGCCGCAAGCGAGCGCCGCGCCGACGACGCTAGAACGCGCCGCCGCGCTCAGCCCGCGGCGACTGCGGCTTCGAGCTCGGCGCGCAGCACGCGAGGCAGGCGAATGACGCTCTCCACGGTGCGCACCGCCGGGATGAGCTCGGCGAGGTGGTGGCGCGGGTCGTGTCCGGCCTTGCGGCCGCGCAAGTCCTGAAACGCTTCGAGCACGTCCGGCGCCATCGGCGCCACCGACGTCCCCTGCATCGCCAGCACACGTTGGCTCGGCGCGGCGAACGCGAGGTAGGCGGCGCCATAGGTGCCGCCACCGAGGGTACTGACGATCGGGTGGCCGTGCAGGCGCGCTACCGCCAGCGCTCGCAGGCACTCGGCGAGCGCGCGATGCAGGCCGAAGCGTTCCTGGGTGAAGTCGACGACGTGCCCCTGGCAGAAGACGAATGACAATACGGCGGCCGGGGGACCGTCGAGAGCCAGGGCTGCGTCGAGCATGGAGGTCGTCAACGCCGCCTCTTCGATCCCTACGCCCAGGCCGCTGCCCTGCTCCGGGCCGACGAGCAGGCTCAGCGCCGGCCGACCGGCGAGGGTCCCGAGGGCTGCCTGCAGCAAGCCGCCGCGGCGGATGTCGCCGCGCGGTTCCCACTCGCCGCGGAACGAGTAGCGCAGCAAGTCGCGACGGCGCCGGCGCTTGGCGGTGTGGGGCACGAACGCCGGCGACGTGCGCACGCGTTCCAGAATGGCGGCACACGTGGCGTGGCTCTCGGCGACGACGGCGGCAGCCTGCCGCGCCTGTGGCGCAGGCGAGACCAAGTGTTCGCCGGGAGCGGCGCGCACGTAGGCGGCGGTATCGGCGACGACGACGTCGGCCTCGCCGTTCTCGAGCCGCGTCGACGCGGCGGTGGCGACGAACTGTGAGGCTGCCGGCGCATCGACGGCACGCACCCGCTCGATCAGCTTCGGCCCGGTGAGTCCCCAGTGGGCGTTCTCCGTCATGACGACGGTCTGTGGCAGCGACGCCATCACCGACGGCGCGCCGAAGCAGCCGCGCGGACCGCTGACGACGGAGGCGACGCGCAGGCCGCGCGCGACGAGTTGCGCCAGGGCGACGCCGACGGCCGAGACGGCCGCCAGGGCGACCGGGCCCTCTTCGACGCGCACGCCGCCGGTATCGAAGCCGAGGATCACGCCCGGCGCCGCGGCCGGGTCGGCGCCCTCGGGGAGTGCGGACTCGAGCACGGCGTCGAGCACGTCGGCTTCGGCCACTCCGAAGGTGCCGCCGCGCTGGTGGCCGTCGCTGAGGGCGACGACGACGGCGCGACCGTCGAGGGTGCCGTGTCCAATGGCGAAGGGGATGTCGGCGGCGACGTCGGCGAGGGGCTGGAACGAGCCGGGGTCGAGAATCGCCCCGGCTCGTTCGCGTGCCGACAGGGTGGAGTAGGAGGCTTCGGCCACGTGCGCAGCGAGCGGCGCTCAGCCGGCGGCGCGGCGCAGGTCGTCGGCTTTGTCTTCGCGCTCCCAGGTGAAGAAGCCGTCTTCGGCCGGGCGACCGAAGTGCCCGTACGCGGCGGTGCGGCGATAGATCGGCCGCAGCAGGTCGAGCGAAGCGATGATCCCGAGCGGCTTGAGCTCGAAGTGATCCCGCACGAGGGCGGCGAGTCGGCTGTCGGGCACGACGCCGGTGCCGAACGAGTCGACGAGGACGGAGATCGGCTCGGCGACGCCGATCGCGTAGGCGAGCTGCACCTCGCACTTGTTCGCCAATCCCGCGGCGATGAGGTTCTTGGCGATGTAGCGCGCCATATAGGCGGCGCTGCGATCGACCTTGCTCGGATCCTTGCCCGAGAAGGCGCCGCCGCCATGGCGCCCGTAGCCGCCGTAGGTATCGACGATGATCTTGCGGCCGGTCAGTCCGGCGTCGCCGAGGGGCCCGCCGATGACGAAGCGGCCGGTGGGATTGACGTGGTACTTGGTCTTGGCGTCGATGAACTCGGCGGGGATCACGGCGGGCACGACCTCTTCGACGACGAGCTGGCGCAGCTGCTCCAGGGTCGCCGCTTCGTCGTGTTGGGTCGAGACGACGACGGCATCGACCCGCTGCGGGCGCCCGTCGACGTATTCGATGGTGACCTGAGACTTCGAATCGGGGCGAAGGAACGGGTACTTGCCGCTCTTGCGATCGGCGGCGAGCCGCTCGACGAGTTGGTGAGCGAAGACGATCGGCATCGGCATCCGCTCGGGCGTCTCGTCGCAGGCGAAGCCGAACATCAGGCCCTGGTCGCCGGCGCCCTGCTCTTCGTGCAGGCCCTGCCCGGCGGTCAGACCCTGGGAGCTGTCGGGGGACTGCTCGGCGATCTGCCGGAGAACCGAGCAGGTCTCGGCGTCGAAGCCGACATTGGACGACGTGTAGCCGATGTCACGAACGGTGTCGCGCACGATGCGGGCGTAGTCGACGTTTGCCTTGGTGGTGATTTCACCGGCGAGCAGGACCATCCCGGTCTTGGTCACCGTCTCGCACGCGACGCGGCTATGGGGATCCTGCGCGAGAAGCGCATCGAGGACGGCATCCGAGATCTGGTCGCACATTTTGTCGGGATGCCCCTCCGAGACGGACTCGGAGGTGAACACGAAGTCTTTCAGGGCCATGCACTCTCCTTCTGCATTGCGGGGCCCGCAACGGGCGCGAGGTGTACGCCGGGCTGCGGGCGTAGGCTACGGAATCCGACTAGGCATATTACAGCCGCCCGAGGCGGGCAAGTTGGGTTCGCGCGCGGGTCGTGTCTCACTTTGATTTCAATCGCGAGAAACGGGGACAGCCCCCTTCGGTTCGCCCACCCGCGCACGGCGCGACCGCGCTGCGCGACAAGGGCGATCGAGCGACGGGACGATGGGCTCAGCCGTCCTCGTCGAAGCGGCGTTCGAGCAGCGCCGACAACGCGTCGAGGGCTTCCGCGGCGTCATCGCCCGCCGCCCGCACCTCGATGCGACTACCTTGCGGGGCTTCGAGGGTCATCAGGCCGAAGATGCCTTTGCCATCGACCCAGC
>CALJUJ010000471.1 GCA_937975525.1 uncultured bacterium | reverse complement strand
TTGCGACGATCGTCCCTCGCTCCGTAGCGATGCCGGCGTGGACGGCAAGCCGCGCCGGCAAGCCGCGGGCGGCTTGCCGCGGGCGCAATGTACACCAGCGCCGAGCCCGCGGTGAAGACTCCGGCGATCTCCGATTTCGGGCTGGCGGGCTGGCGCCGCCAGCCATGTCTTTTCCTTCGCTGCGGGCCTGCGCTACACCAAGCCGATCCCAGCGCGGAGCGACGACCATGCCGGACTTCGAGACATTGCAGTACGAAGAGCGCAAGCGCGTGGCGTGGGTCACGCTCGATCGCCCACAGGTGCACAACGCCTTCAACGCGCAGATGCAGCGTGAGCTCAGCCGCCTCTGGCGCGATCTGCGGCGCAACGATGACGTGCGCTGCATCGTTCTGACCGGCGCCGGCGACAAGGCCTTCTGTACCGGCATCGATCGCGCCGAGGCGATGGGCGATGCCGCCCGGTCCGCCGAAGAACGGGGTGCCGGCGCCGCCTCGACGCCTTTCATGTTCGACGACCCCGGCGCCAATCTCGGCCCGAAGAGCAACGACTTGTGGAAGCCGGTGATCGCTGCGGTCAACGGCATGGCCTGCGGTGGCGCGTTCTACATGCTCGGCGAAGTCGAGTTCATCATCGCCGCCGAGCACGCCACGTTCTTCGACCCGCACGTCACCTACGGCATGACGGCCGCCTTCGAGCCGATGCACATGCTCCAGAAGATGCCGTTCCACGAGATCATGCGGCTCTCGCTGCTCGGCGCCCACGAGCGGCTATCGGCGCAACGCGCCCACGCCGTCGGCCTGGTCTCCGAAGTCGTCCCGGCGGATGATCTCCACGCCGCCGCCGCGTGGGCCGCGGAGGCGATCGCCTCGCAGCCGGCCCTCGCCGTCCAGGGCACCCTGCGCGCACTCTGGGCCGCGCGCGAGTTGACGCGCTCGCAGGCCCTGTCCCTAGGCTACGCCTACATCGGCCTCGGCACCGATCGCGATTCGCTTCGCGAGGGCCAGCAGACGTTCGCTTCGGGCAAGCGGACGCCGTGGAAGCTGCGCTGATGCGTGTCCGCGCGTCGGCGGTGGCTGCGACGTCGATCCCGACCGCTCCGGAACGCGACCGCTACGCCCGCGACGCGTCGCCGCGGGCGCACGGCGCCACCGACGTCGGCCGGGTTCGTCGACAGAACCAGGACGCCTTCGGATTCTCGCCGGACGGCCGCCTGCTCGTCGTTGCCGACGGCATGGGCGGACACGACTTCGGCGACGTCGCCAGTGCGATCGCCGTCGAGACCGTGCTCGAGCTGCTACCCGCGGGCGACTCCGATGTCGCCGTTGCCGATCCGGGAACGTCGCTACTCGCCGCGGTACATGCCGCCCACGACCGCATCGCCGCCGAGATCGCCGGTGATCCCTTGCGTCGCAAGATGGGCACGACGGTGCTGGTCGCCTGGGTCGTCGGCGGCCGGGTCCACACCTGTCACGTCGGCGACTCGCGTGCCTACGTTCTCAGCGGCGACACGCTGCACCGCATCACCCGCGACCACTCCGTCGTCGAGATGCTCGTCCGCACCGGGCAGGTGACGGCAGGGCAGGCGCGCTTCCATCCCGGCAAGAACCAGTTGACGCAGGCTCTCGGTCTGTCCAGCGTGATTGGTCCCAGCTTGAACGAGGCCGCCCTGGGCGCCGGCGATCGGCTGCTCCTGTGCAGCGACGGCCTCTGGGGGCCGGTGGCCGAGACGACGATCGCCATGCGACTCGGGGAGGGCGATGTCGCCGCGGCGGCCCAGTCGCTGATCACCGAAGCGAATGCGTGCGGCGGCGGCGACAACATCACCGTCGTGGTCTACGGGCACGACGGCGACTGAGCACGGAAGGTACGACGGACATGGCATTCCACCTGGGAAAGAGGGACGAGCGCATCTATCTCGAGGATACCGATCGTGACTTGCCCGCGAAGGTCTATCCGACCACGCCCTACGCGGTCTTCGCGAGCATCGCCAAGGGTGGCAAGGCGAACATCTTCTCCTGCAAGGACCTGCACCTCGCGCGCACCATTTGTTACAAGTCGCTGCGGCCGGAGATCGCCGCTCATCCCGTGGAACAGCGCCGCTTCCTGCGCGAGGCCCGCGTCACCGCCATGCTGCAGCACCCGAGCACGGTGCCCGTGTACGAGCTCGGTCGCGACAACCGCGGCTACCTCTACTTCACGATGAAGCTCGTCCGCGGCTACACGCTCGGCGAGATGCTCGACCCGAAGTATCGCTCCCGCTACGACCTGGCGCAGCTGATGGAGGTCGTGCTGCAGGTCGCGCGTGGTCTCGACTTCGCCCACGAGCACGGCGTCGTGCACCGCGACATCAAGCCCGCGAACCTCCTTGTCGGGCCCGCCGGCGAGGTGCTCATCCTGGACTGGGGCCTGGCGAAGATCTGGAGCCGGGACGGCAGCAGCGCCGATCCGCCCTCGGATGCGGTTGCGGACGTCGACGCGGCCGACCTCGGTCTGACCGGCCAGGGCAAGCTGCAGGGTACCGTGGTCTACATGTCGCCCGAACAGATCCGACGTGATGCCGACATCGACGGGCGCTCCGACGTCTACAGTCTCGGCGCGGTCCTCTACGAGATCCTCACCGGGCGCACGCCGCACGGCGAGCCCGGCGAACGCGTCGACACGGTCAT
Organism: uncultured bacterium; assembly: GCA_937975525.1. GTDB lineage: Bacteria > Desulfobacterota > Binatia > HRBIN30 > HRBIN30 > CALJUJ01. The sequence goes on along the minus strand of CALJUJ010000471.1, from coordinate 4,278 downwards.
CGAGAAGGTGCAGCACGACGAGCCGCGGCGGCCTTCGCAAGTCGCCAAGTTCGCCGTTCCGAAGCGCATCGAGGAGATCTGCATGCGCTGCCTGCGCAAGGACCCGGGCGCGCGCTACGCATCGGCGGAGGCGGTGGTACGCGAGTTGCGCGAAGGTTGGGACGACTGAACGAAAAAGGGGAGCAGCCGTCGCGGCCGCTCCCCTTCGTCTGTGGACTTCTCGCCGGAAGGCTAGGCGAGGGCCTCCTTGGTGGTCTTCACGATCGCCGCTGCGACCTTGTACGGATCGGCGTTCGACGCCGGCCGACGGTCTTCGAGGCGGCCCTTCCAGCCCGCTTCGACCGTGTTGATCGGAATGCGGATCGATGCGCCGCGGTCGGAGACGCCGTAGCTGAACTGGTCGATCGACTGCGTCTCGTGCTTGCCGGTCAGCCGCTGCTCGTTGTGGGCGCCGTAGACCGAGATGTGGCGCTCGATGTTGCGTCCGAACTGCTCGCAGATCTTCGTGAAGGTCTCCTCCTTGCCGGAGGTGCGCATCGCTTCGTTCGAGAAGTTCGCGTGCATGCCCGACCCGTTCCAGTCGGTCGCACCGAGCGGCTTCGGGTGCCAGTTGATCGAGTAGCCGTGATCCTCGGCGATGCGCTCGAGCAGGTAGCGAGCGACCCAGACCTCGTCGCCGGCGCGGGCGGCGCCCTTCGCGAATACCTGGAACTCCCACTGGCCGGCGGCCACCTCGGCGTTGATGCCCTCGATGTTGATGCCCGCCTCGATGCAGGCGTCGAGATGCTCTTCGATCACCTCACGCCCGTAGGCGAACTTGCCGCCCACCGAGCAGTAGTACGGGCCCTGCGGCGGCGGAAATCCGCCCGGCGGGAACCCCGGAGGCAGGTTCGTGTTCGTGTTCCACAGGAAGTACTCCTGCTCGAACCCGAACCAGAACTCGTCGTCGTCGTCGTCGATGAGGGCGCGCCCGTTCGACTCGTGCACCGATCCGTCGGCGTTGAGGACCTCGGTCATCACCAGGTACGCGTCCTTGCGCACCGGATCGGGGAAGATCGCCACAGGCTTCAACAGGCAGTCCGAGGCGTTGCCGGCGGCCTGCTCGGTCGAGCTGCCGTCGAAGTTCCACACCGGACAGTCCTCGAGCTTGCCCGAAAAATCCTTCTCGACGCGCGTCTTGCTGCGCAGGCTCTGCGTAGGCCTGTAGCCGTCGAGCCAAATGTACTCCAATTTCGACTTCATACCGCGATGTTCTCCTCCTGTGGATTCCGACCTACGGTGCGACGCAGCGCAGCGATGGCGCGACTGTCGACTCGTGACGTTGCTACCCACTCACCGGACGCAAGACCTGGGCCAATCCGTACGGCTCTCGTCTGCGCCGTCGATGCCTGGATACCGCCGGCGATTACCCGAGCTGGTGCCCAAAAAGCAAGCATGCCCGGCGGCAGGTGACCAGCCAGCAGGCGTCCGGAGCGGATTCACTCGATCTCGTAGACCACGTCGACGTCGGCGGCGATCGTCACGTCGCCTGCCTCGATCGGCGTCGTCGCCAGCGCACTCTCACGGGCCATCATGGCATACGACTCCATCCGCCGCGGCATCACCGGGCCGCGAGAGCTGCTGCTCGCCGACACCACCCGGCCGAGGCGGAGGCCCAGCGACGTGGCGATGGTCTCCGCCTGCGCCTGTGCCTGCTTGCCCGCCGCGGCCAGCGCTTCGCGCTGTCTCGGTGCCGGATCCTCGACGGTGAAATGGAGGGCACCGACGCGATTGGCTCCGGCGCGAATGGCGGCGTCGACGACCTTGCCGACCATGTCGATGTCGTGCAGCTCGACGCGTACTTCGTTGCTTGCCACGTAGCCGACGATGCGCGGCTCCGCATCCCCCTTGCGCTGCTCGTAGCGCGGCTGCAGCGAATAGCGGGTCGTCGCCACCTCGTCGTCGCTGCCGAGCAGCCGCTTCACCGCTTGCGCGACCGCGGCGCTGCGCTCGGCGTTCTCGGCGACGGCCGCGTCCGCCTGCGCGGCGGCGGTCTCCACCGCCAGGGAGACCACGGCGAGATCGGCGGCGGCCGCGATTTCGCCGTGACCCTGCACGGTGATGGTGCGCCGGTCGGCAGCGGCGCAGCATTCGTCGCCCGCGGCGACCGGCGGCGTGCCGCCGAGCATCCACAAGGCCGCCATCGAGACCACCAGGCGGACGGAGGTTGGGTTCATGGCTGACTCCTCTCGATCGTATCGTCGCGGTCGCCCGCCGTGCCGGGGGCGTACCCTGGGCAGGCGTGCACCGGAAGCGGCGGGTAGCGCGGGAAGCGAGGATCGCGGTCGGCCCGGCCGCAGCGATAGAAGACCGATCATCGCTGGCTGCGCACGCGGCGTACGTGGGCGCACGCGGCGCACATGCCGATCTCCACCGTCGTCATGCCTCTTCGCGCCGGCAAAGGCGGAACACGCTGATCTCACGCGGCGTGGCGATGCGTACGCGCTGCGCCGTCACCCCGAGGCCGCAGTTCGTGTAGAGATAGTGTCCCTCGCGCTCGAAGAGCCCGCGGTCGAAGGCGGTGATGAAGCGCGACGGGTTCCACACGCGCCCCGTGAGCCAAGGCATGCCGATCTGGCCGCCGTGCGTGTGTCCCGACAACGTCAGCGGCACACCGATGCGCGCCGCGTGCTCGAAGAGATCCGGGCGATGGTTCAGAAGAATGGCGGGCGCCCCGGGCGGGACGTGCGTCCACACCTCGTCGAGGCGCGGGTCGTGACGCAGTCCCCGCGCCCAGTCGAGGCCGCGGTCGTCGAGGCCGACGAGGTGCAACACGGCATCGCCGATCGGCACCGCGACGTGCTCGTCGCGCAGGAGTGTGAAATCGGTCTGACGTCGGATCGCCGCGCTCACCCGCTCGGCGCCGCTGGTGAAGTCGTGATTGCCGAGGATGGCATACACGCCACAGCGGGCGCGCAGGCCGGCGAAGATCGGCAGGAACAGGTCGATGTCCGCCTGCGGCGAGTCCACCATGTCGCCGGTGACGCAGATCAGATCGGCCTCTGTCGCGTTGACCCGATCGACGTAGCCGGCGAGCTGCTCCGGGTCGAGATTCTGACCCATGTGCACGTCGGAGATTTGGGCGATGCGCACGCCCTCGAGCGCGGGCGGAAGGTTGCGCATCGGAATGTCGATCTCGCGCACCCGGAGCTGGCGCTGACCGATCGAGTATCCCCACAGAAAAGACAGGCCGATCGCCGCGCAGCCGGTGTAGGTGAAGGCGCGGAAGACGACCGAATCCGACGTCGGTTGCAGTGCTCCTTGGGCGGTGGACGCGGCGAGCGCTGCCTCGATGCCGCCGAGCACCGCGAACAGCAGGCTCGCGGCGGCGAGAAAGACCAGGCAGAACACACTCGCAAAGGCAGCGCCGAAATAGAGACGCACGGGCAGGGACGTTGGTTGCGGGCGACGCCCGAAGCGCCGCGGGCCGCGGACGGCAGCGACGTTGATCGCGTAGATCGCGACCACCGCCAGCACGTGCACCCACGCCGGCAGCGTCGCTCCGCCGAGAAGCCACCACCCGGTCACCCACTGCGAAAGGCAAACGAAGGCGAGGAGCAGCTGGAAGAAATGACGGAAGAACCAGTTTTGGGCGGCGGCGATCACGGTCGAGACTCCGAACGCCTCGCATAGCGGGCCGCGACCGCGACGACAAGCATGCCGCCGGCTCAGCGCCTGCCCCAGGCGCCCTCGTCGGCGACGGCCGGCCGGCGCCACGGATCAGATGCCCGGCCGCGCGCCGGTGCTGGCGCCGCCTCTGCGTCGGCGTCCTTCGTTGCCGGGCGGCTGTCGTTGAGCACCAGCAACAACGTCTTCGAGGCACGGTTGACGATCACCAGGTCCAGCCGGTCGTCGCCGTCGAAGTCGCCGATCGCGACGGCGACGGGACGCTTGCCCGCCGGGATCTCGACCGGCGGATGAAGGCCACCGCTCGCCTTGCCGCGGAGAATCTCGACGACGTCGCGCTGGGCGATCGGCACGACCAGATCGGCGAAGCCGTCGCCGTCGAGATCGGCCGACTCCGACGGCTCGATCGGCAGTCCGCGGTCGCTGCGGCGCTCGCGCGTAAAGCCCTCGGGACCGCGCAGCAACACGGCGACGCGGTCGTCGCCGCGCCGGCCGGCGACCAGGTCCTCGACGCCGTCGCCGTCGAAATCGCCGTGCAGTAGGAACTCCGGCCGCCCTCGCACCGGCAGGTGCAGCGCCTTCGGGAAGCTCCCGCGGCCGTCCGAGTAAAGC
>CALJUJ010000470.1 GCA_937975525.1 uncultured bacterium | reverse complement strand
CTGGTGCTTCACGACGACCGACGAGCCGGTGCGGACGCTGTTCCGCTTCGTCGGATCGTTGCCGATGATCACCTGGCGCAGCGACTCGTTGAGGGTCGCGCACTCGGGGTCCTCGGCGTCGATCAGGCCGTCGCCGTCGTTGTCGAGGCCGTCCTCGCAGTGGTTGGCGCCGGAAAGGGTGCACGCCTGCGCGCGCGAGCTCACGTCGCCGGGTCCGTTGTCGACGAAGCCGAAGCGGCTCTCCTCTTGCACGCCGGCAGCCGAGCAGCAGTCACCGTCGAGGGTGTTGCCGTCCGAGCACGATTGGCCAGCCGGTGCCGGCGTACCCGCGTGAACGACGGTCTTCGGAGCGACCGAGAAGAACGTCCACGCCACCACGGAGGTGACCACCAATGCGCCGAGCGGCCCGGCGAGCCACAAGGCCGGTCGCCGTCCCCGCATCAGCCTCACGAGAGCCTTTTGCATATGTAACCCCTTTCCTCTTCCTCTACGCCGCGAAGGCTGCCTTTCGCACGCCGCGCGTGCTCCCCCGAAACGCTCGTTTGCCGGAATGCCGGCAATCCTGCCTGAATCAATAGCTCGTTCGCTGATAGTCCAATGCTTGGACGCTTGTCCAGCAGAAATTTCTCGGTGCCACCGCAGCCGACGCCTGCGCGTCAGCGAAACCGCCCCCATTCGCCGTTCAAACCGGTCACGACGACACGCTCTGCAGCGATGTCCAGACCCATCGGCATGTCGAAGCGCGCGGCAACGTCCATGCTTTCCCGTAGCTCGCCGTCCGGTCCGTACACGCGCAGCTGGCGCTCGCGGGGCACCGTCACCCAGAGCGCGCCATCCGCCGCGAACGCGAGGCGCGGCTCGGAGAACACCGCGCTCGTCCAGCCGGGAACCGCAAACCCGCCGCGCAGCGTGCCGTCGGGCGCAAACGCCTGTACCCGCCCGTTGCCGTTGTCCGCCACCCACACGTCGCCGTCCGGTGCGATGGCGATGCCGATTGGCTCGAGCATCTGCCCCTCGTCGCTGCCGCGCTCACCCCACGACCGCAGACGCTCGAGATCCGCGCTGAACACGACGATACGGCTGTTGCCGGTGTCGGCGGCGTACACCAACCCCGCGGTATCGACCGCCACACCGCGCGGGCCGTAGAGGGCCTCCCGCGAGTTGGCGAGATGCCGGCCGTCAGGCGCGAACGACTGGATTCGCCCGTTCCAGGTGTCCGCCACGAAGATCCGCCCGTCGGCACCCACGTCCACGGCCGACGGCTCGCGAAATTCACCGTTGCCGTCGCCCAGGTGCCCCCACTGGCGCACGAAACGCAGCTCGGCATCGAACACCTGGACGCGATGGTGGCCGAAATCCGCCACGACGATCGACCCGTCGGGCGCAACGGCCACCCCGCGCGGCTGCTGCAGCGTTCCGCCCGGTGCGGTCGCCGCCGTGTCTGCGGCGGGGGCCGGCGCCGCCGCCTCGCGGTCACTACTGGCCGCGGCCCCGGACCGTGCCGCGCCGCGATGCACCAGCAACGCCCGCGCGAAGACGCGTCCGCCTTTCGGATAGCGCAGCTCGACCACTTCGTGCTGCGGGTAGCGTCGCTCCAGCTCGGCGAACACCGAGCGCGCCGGTCCGTCCGCGGCGAGGACGAAGGCGAGCCCCTTCGGCCCGTCGCCGACGACGGGCATGCGCAACAGCGTGCGGACGTCGTCGACCCAGGTGTAGTTGCGGCGCATCGGATCGGGTCCGCCGAGGTACGAGAGGTAGGTCAGCGAATCGCGCGGGAAGTTCGCGCCGCCGACCCAGACGTCGTAGTCGCGTGCGATGCGCTTGAGGTAGCGGCCGAGCACGGTGGTCTCCGGGTAGTAGCCCCAGATCGCGCGCCGGTCGTCGCTCAGGTAGTCGCGGTAGCCGGCATGCGTTGCGGCGGTCGCCGCGACGAGGAGAAACGCGGCGCCCACGGCCGCGCCGCCGCGCGGCACCAGCTCGCGCAGCTGGCGCGCGAAGAACCATGCGCCCATGCCGGCGAACGCGAACACGAAGATCATCGTGCCGATGTCGCGGTTCAGGTTCGGCTTGCTGACGAGGCCCGGCACCAGGTTGACGACGAGGCCGATCAGCAGGAACTGCGCCCGCTGATCGCGCACGCGCAGGATCGCCCACAGCAGGCCGAAGACGAAGAACACCGCCGTCGGCACCTCGAGCGCCGGCTCGCGGATGAAGAAGTCGTCGCCGTTGCCCGCCACGTTGAAGAGCAGCAGCGTCGCCTGCAGCGCGTCGGCAAACGAGCTGGCCCCGCGCAGCGCCGAGGCGCGCCCCATGAAGATGTCCCAGTTCTCGACCGCGTACAGGGCGAGCGGGGCGATGGCGATCGCAAACGCCAGCGCAAAGAACACGAGACCGAGGCCGTACCGGCGCAAGAAGGTCCGCAGCCGCCAGGATTGCAGCGCCACCAGGGGAACCCAGGCGGCGAACACCGCCGGGAACACGCGCGACCCGTTGTACGTATTGAGCGTCAGCGCCAGCGCGACTCCGGCGAGAAGGAAATCGACGATACGCCCCGCGCGCATGCCGCGGAAGAAGAAGTAGCACGTCGCCGCCATGAAGAGCGGCTGGAAGTCCGAGCGCCAACCGGTACGGCTGAACACCACGTGCCAGCCGGCGACGGCCAGGAACAGGGTCGCGATCAGCGCCATGCGCGCACCGAACAAGGAGCGGATCCACCCGTAGAAGAAAGGCAGGGTCAGCACGCCGGCCAGCAACCCGGGCGCCTGCACGGCGAACAGCGTCGGCCCGTACCACCAGATCGCCACCGCGCGGAAGTAGAAGGTGAGCGTCTCCCGACCCCAGGCTTCCGACGTGTAGGGCGTGTAGGGCTCGCCGTTCAGGATACGCAGCGCGTACAACCCCTCCCAGGCGGCATCGTGGTTGAGCCCCGCGGGTATCTCGTCGATCCGGTAGAAGACGAAGAAGACGCCGACCGCCAACAACGCCAGCAGCCACGCCCACTCGACTGCTGCCGACAGGTCGGCCGAGCTCGACGCCGGCAGAGCCCGACTGCGGTCGGCGGAGAAATACAAGGCGATGAACGCCACCGCAGCCAGCGCCCACGCCCCGGCGTCCCAGCCCGGCTGTGGGTCGACGACCAGCCACAGCTGGCCGGCGACGCCGGCGCCGAGCGCCAGCGCCCACAACCCGAGCCGCAGCACCCGCAGGCGCGGATGCGCCTCAATCCGCTGCATATTCTTGCTAAACCGGTAGCGCCGCCGGCATCGGGATGCGCGCAACCCGCCCGTCGAGGTCGGCGACGACGAGCTCGTTGCGGGCCGCGTCGACGTCGATGCCCATCGGCGTCGCGAAAAAGGCGTCGGGCACCGAGCGCCCGGTGATCGTGTGCAGCAGCTCGCCCAGCTCGTCGTAGGCGCGGATCTCCTGCTCGCCGGGGACGGTCACCCAGATGCGTCCACTCGCATCGACCGCGACGTCGGGCTCGGAGAAGACCTTGCTCTCCCACCCGGCGACGGGGAACGCTCCCAGGGGTCTTCCCGTGGCGGTGAATCGCTGCAGGCGGCCGTTGCCGTTGTCGCAGACGTAGACCCGCCGCGCCGCGTCGACGGCCAGGCCCATCGGCTCGAGGAACTCGCCGCTGTTCGCCCCCTCGCGCCCCCAGCTGCCGAGCTCCTTGCCGGAGTCGGCGAAGCGAACGATGCGGTTGTTGCCGGTGTCGGCCACGTAGACCTCACCATTCGGCGCCACGGCGACGCCCCGCGGACCGTAGAAGCCGGTGCTCCACTCGATCTGGTAGTCGCCTTCGGCGCTGAACTTCTGCACCCGGTGATTCCAGGTGTCGGCCACGTAGATCGCCCCGTCGGGCGCCGCGGCGACCGCACACGGCTCCTTGAACTGGCCGGGCAGCTCGCCGAGGCTACCCCACTTGCGCACGAAGGCACCGTCCGCCCCGAGCTCCTGGATGCGATGGTTGCCGAAGTCGGCGACGACGACGTTGCCGTTCGGCGCCACGGCGACACCGCGCGGCTGGTGCACGCGCCCCGGCGCATCCTGCGCGCGGCCCGGCTCCTCGCCGGCGACGCGCGGGATCGCTTCGATGGTCGTCACCGGCATCGCCCCCTGGAACTGGCCGTTGACGGCGAAGATGGTCACGCCCTCGTTCTCGTACACCGGCGTCAGCAGCGTGTCCCAGTTGCGAAACCGCTCCAGGTTGCCACCGGAATAGGTGCGCCGCTCGAGCGAGCCGACGAAGACCAGGGCAACGTGGTAGCGCTCGAAGATCGCGGCGACGACGTCCTTGTCCGCGCTCGTGTAGGCCGTCTCGATGTCGGCCTTGCGGCGGTTGATGTCGGCCCACGGCTGCGCCCGCTGAAAAACGTGGTACGCCCAGCCGAGCACCGTTGGCAGCCCGGTGTTCATCGCCACCCGCGTGAACTCCTGGTACGAATCGCCGTGCGCTTCGAGCAGCACCGGGATGCCGCGCACGTTCTCGTTCAGCCAATCGAACGCCGCGAGCTCGTGCGGCGCACGGTTCTGCAGGTAGGCCATTCCGTCGAGGGTCGGCTCCGGGCTCGCCACGCGGTCGGTCTGGATCGTCGCCCAGATCGCGGTGCCGGCGGTGAACGAGGCGACGCCGACGAGCACGACCAGGCCGAGCTGCCACAGGCGGCGCGGCACCTGCCATCCGCCCTCGCTCGACCACAGCGCCGCAACCGTGACCGCCGCCGCGATCGCGAGCAGAAACCACGACTCCAAGTAGAACTTGAAGATCGTGTTCATCCGGTCCCACACGTAGACGACGTCGGTGCCCGCGGTGACCGCGAAGGCGAACGCCGCCATCGCCACCGGGATGCGCCACCGGCGCTCCAGATCGCGCCCGAGCAACACCGCCAGGGCGAGCACGAAAAGCGCCGCCAGCGCCGCCCGTGTCGACACGACGAGCGCGCTGCCGCCGAGCACCAGCGCTACGACACCCAGCACGATCCGCAGCCAGCGCGGACCGTGCACGCTCCGCAGCCAGCGGCTGGCGAGAAACGGGACCAACACGAACAGGAACAGACCGAAGATCTGCAGGAAGTCGGTGGCGACGACGCGGTGATCGCGCTCCCAGCCGAAGTTGCGCTCCGGCGGAGCGAAGTTCGCCCAGAACGGTCCGTACATCACGTAGGCCAGGCCACCGACGAGAACGATCGGCAGCACCACCCGCGCCAGCGCGCCACCGAGGAAGCCGAGCACGCCGCGTTGCGGCCCCTCCACGAGCCACACGAGCCCGAGCACGAACGGGAAGAAGAGCACGTACGTCGGTGTGCTCCAGGCGTTGGTGACGACGATCGCCCCGAGCGCCAGAGCCAGCAGACCGAGCAGCACGAGCTTGCCCGAGAAGCCGCGGGCGACGCCGTCGCCGTAGACGCTCGCGCGCACCCACAGGCCGGTGAGCGCGACGAAGGCCATCGTGAACGGCATCACCATCATGTGCGCGTGCAGGTCGCCGAACAGAAAGCTCCACAGCGGGTATTCGTTGATCGTGTGCTCGATGACGCGTGACGTCGCCCAGTAGTAGTGGAAGTCGAGGTTGCCGCTGCGCGCGATCGCCTCCACGGGTCCGGCGAGGTTGCCGAGCAGCGTCGCGAACGCTGCCGCCAGAAGCCCCGTGCGCCAGCTCTTGGAGAGCACGGTGCCGGCGGCGAAGACGGCGGCCGAAGCCAGGCCGGCGACCAGCGCGACGGCCAGGTTGTAGGTGACGGCAGGGTGCAGGTGCAGGGTCTTTCCCAGCGCCGCCGCCACGTAGTAGCCGAAGTAGCTGTAGTACAGCGGCGAGCCGGCGAACCACGGCTCGGGCGGCGGCAGCGTCGTGGTGCGATCGAGCGCGTTGAGAATCGAGAAGTCCATCGGCTTCTCGCCCCAGTAGATCTCCGGATTGAACAGGCGCACACCGACGTGCAGCAGGAAGGCGCCCCAGAAGATCGCCTCGCTCGCCGCGATCTCGGCGCGCGGCGGCGCCGTCGCCCCAGCGCCGCGACCGAGGACGTACGCCAACGCCACGCCGATGCCGGCCACCGCGGCCAGGGTGCCCTGCGTGAAGCTCGCCGCTCCCAGGCTCACCAGTAGCCACGACAGCCAGGCGAATCCGAGCACGCCGACGACCTTGGCGAGCCCGTAGACACCTTCGCCGGCGATGAACCGGCGCAGGACGAAGTACGCGGCGAGCCCAAGCGCCTGCACGAGCACGGCGAACAGCAGGAACGCCAACGGTCCGGAACGCACCGGCGGCGCCGCGCCGGTCGCCTGCCAGGTGCCCGCCGCCGCCGGCGCCGCGCGCAGCAGGTCGTCGCGGGTCAACGGCTTCGACGGCAGTCCGTTGACGATGAGATCGAAGATCTCCTCCGCCGACAGCCGCGCATCGTTGCGGAACACCAGGACCTTCGGATGGTCGTAGACGCTCAGCGACTCGTCGGCGATCTCGGTCGGCGCCTCGAGCCCGAACAACGACGGGCGCGACACGACCTGGTGCATGAGCGTGTAGCCGAGGTCACCCGCGAACAGCCGGTAGAAGTAGTTGTTGGTGAGCGGGAAGCGCTCGGGAGCCCGGGTGACCGCACCGTAGAGACGCTTCGTCTGGAAGGCGATGTAGTCGGCGCTGGCGAGCTCGCCCGCGAGGCGACGGATCTTCGCCGACGAATCCGGCCGCTCGTAGTAGCCGAACGGCACGACCTCGTAGCCGCGCGCCGAGTAGCCGGGCAGCGGCATCGGAAAGCCTTCGTCCCAGTCCTGCGTGAGAACCTTGCTGCCGACCGGAACGTGCTTGTAGAGCCACTCGGAAGCCGCCACCACGGTGTGCGGCCGCGTGTAGATCGACGTGAACGCGAACGCCGCCAGGGCCGTCCCGACGACGACCAGCGGCAACGCCACGCGACCGACGACGCTGCGTTCGCGGAACTTGCGCAACAGCCATTCGCCGGCCCACACGGTCATCACCGGGTAGATCGGCAGGAGGTAGCGCGGGAACTTCACCTCGAACCACCCGGTGACGAGAAAGAACGGAACGACCCAACCGAGCAACACGAGCTCGTCGGCGCGCCCGCCGCGCAACGCATGCCCCGGCCGCGTCAGCGTCGCCCAAAGCGCCGCCAGGCCGAGCGGCGGCGCCATGCACCAGAGCACGAGTTGCTCCAGCTCGTAGAGGTACTTGGGCGTCCCCATGTACTGGGTCGTGAAGGGAAAGAGCCCGGCGTTGCGGACCATGTGGCTCTGCTCGGTGATGTCGCGCACCACGCGGTCGAAGTTCAGGATGATGTACGGCTCGGCCAGCGCAAACGCGACGACGCCGCTGACCCCGGCGACGAGCGACCAACCAACGATCGGCAGCAGCCGGCCCTCGGTTCCCCAGCGGTGCAGCACCGCGAGGCCGAGCGGTGCCAGCAACGCCATGGCGCTGAACTTCGTCGCCACGGCGAGCCCGATGCAGATGCCGGCCCACACGAAGCTGGCGCGCCGCCCGTCGCGGCCGAGCTCGACGAGCTGCAACAAGGCCAGCAGCACGAAGAACGTCAAGGTGACGTCGACGGTGAGAAACCGCGAGTTCTGCACGTGCAGCACACACGCCGCGAGCAGGAACGCGCCGAGCGCACCGACGCGGCGGTCGTACATGCGCGCGCCGAGGAGGTACGTCAGCAGCACGGTGAGCGTGCCGATCAACGCCGAAAGGGCGCGGCCGTAGTAGATGATGCCGTCGTAGGTCGCCGCCCACGGATCGACCCACGAGACCAGCGAGCTCGTGATCTTGGTCAGATAGATCGGCAGCGAGCCGTACGCGAAGAAGTCGGGATCGAGCTGCAACGGGCTGAACGACAGCCGCATCACGGCCATGGTCACGGCGCGCTCGTCCGGATGGAAGTGATGGTTCTGGTCCCAGTCGAGGTGCACCATCCGCAACGCGGCGCCGAACAGAACGATCAACCACAGCCACAAGCGCGGGCTCGACCACCAGGAGTTCTTCTCGCTCATCGAGGCCTTTCCGGGTTCCTGCCGGGGCGCGGCCGCAGCGCCCGCCCCGGAACCCGCCTATCTAGTCAGCCACTCCGACGGGGGCAACGGCTGCCGGATCGTCGGCCGCGCCCTTGCGGGCCGACCCGCGGAGGTACACGGACGCCGCCCCCACCGGTCACGCCGCGCCGCGCTCGGCGATCAGGATCATGCGCTCGCCGATGTCACCGCCGCTCCAGCCGAACGGAAGCAGGCTGCGCATGGCAAGAGCGGCGTCGCCGACGGCTTGCTGCAACACCGTCGGCACCAGCGCTACGTACGGCGGATCCCACAACCCGTCGCCCGGGACGGCGATCAAGCGCAGGCCCTGGTCGCGCAGCAGCGTCTTCCACTCCCCCTTCGACAGCAGCGCTTCGCCGTCCGCCCCCCACCGCGCGTCCCATGCCGCTCCCTTCAGGCGTCGCCCCCACCCCCCGGGGTTGGGCACGATCAACACCAGCACCCCCCCGGGCGCCAGCGCCGCCAACAGACCGCGCACCTGCGCCCGCCCGCCGCGACGCCCGAAGGCGCCGATGGAGACGACCA